>NZ_LIRO01000131.1:0-13729 GCF_002742025.1 Limnothrix sp. PR1529 | reverse complement strand
TCTTCATACCGCCCGAGATTATCCAGCTCATTGCCTCGGCCGTACCAGGCTTCGTGGTAGTCAGGTTTGAATTGGATGGCTCTGTCGTAGCTGGCGATCGCCTCTTCATGCCGCCCGAGCCTGTACAGCACACCGCCTCGATTAAACCAAGTCTCGTAATCATCAAGACCAAGGGAAATCGTCCGATCATAGAGGTCAAGTGTTGGAGTTTGTTGCCCAAGGTTGCTGATGGCTCGGCTTAGGTTCCCAGGCGGTAAGGCTTCCCTCGTTTCCGTGGGTTGATTGGATTGGGATGAGTCAGGGTTAAATGGTAGTGCCGATTCATAGCTACCAGGAATTGCATCAGGCTTGCCCAAATTTCCCAGCGCCCAGCGACGGCTATTTTGAGCTTCTTGATAGTCGGGTTTGATCGCCAGCGCTCGATCATAACTAGCGACCGCCGCTTCATATCGCCCCAGGTTGCCCAATGCCCAACCCATATTATTCCAAGCCTCATAAAAATCAGGCTTGATCGTTAGTGCTTCTTGATAGCTTGCAATCGCCTCTTCATAACGTTCGAGCCGACCTAAGGCATTGCCACGATTATTCCAAGCATCGTGGTAGTCGGGTTTGATTTTGACCGCCCGATTGTAGCTACCGATCGCCGCTTCATAGCGTTCAAGCTTCAGGAGTGCAATCCCCCGATTATTCCAAGCTTCATAGAAGCTCGGTTCAATTTCCACTGCCTGGTCATAGGCTCCAACCGCAATATCAAGATAATTAGCTGCTAAGGACAAATTACCCAGCTTAAAGAGCAAGTTAATACGGCGCGATTGAGCCAAACTCGGTTCTTCTAGCAGGTTTTCCAGTCGAGTCATGTATTCAATTTGCTGTTCAGAGGACCAACTCAAAAACTTGTTGTAGTCTCCTTCAATGGAAAGTTGCTGCGCTCTGGTATCGAGTGTTTGTTGATCATCAGTCAGCTCATAAACCCCCGAGTGCCAGTCAAAAAAATCAGCAGCTCGGCGAATAAAAAACTTCAACGCCCAAGGCTCAACCGCAAACACCAAAGCACAGGGCAGACGCTCCCGAAATCGCTCCCGCTGCAAGTTCAGTGAACCCAAAATAGGGGGCACGGTTTCTAAACTGTAGTAAGCTCCCTCGCCGCCATAGCCCGGTTTGAGATGACCACTCAGAGATTTTTCAATCCCTCGCACCACAACCACATCCAACTCCGACAAATTGGAGATGGCCAACACCCGCGCCAACAGGTCAGGCTCCTCGCCTGCCAGTTCCAGCAAACCAATTTGCTTATCAGGTAGCGATCCCTGAATCTGGCCATGTAGCTCATCAGCTACAACCCCAGCACAGCGCACAAAAAATAGCCCAAAGCCTTTTCGTCGCCGCAACCCGCGCATCAAAGCCTGAAACTGTTGCCCCGGATCGATAGGAACACTCAAATCCCAATCAGTTTCTGGAGCTGAGGGTGATTCCTCGTTGGTGGGCGCTACTTCAGGCGGTGGCGCTGTAGCCGTCGGAGCCACCACAGTCGGAGACGACGCAAATAATCGTCGCCATCCTCGCCGCAATCGATCCTTGAGCCACCGACGCACACCCATTACGCCACCTCAGCGGATTCTTTAGCTTGCTCAGTCGCTTGCTTAAATTCTGTCAAGCCGCGGATCAACGGATGCACGTCATACCAAGCTTGCCCCCGCTCATCCCGAAACTCCAAAATGCACCGAGAAAACACCAGCGTGCGATAGGTTGGGTTGTTTTCAATATTCTTGGTGCGATCAACCTCCGCCAAAATTGTCCACTGATCCGCATTCACCGTTCGGCGCAGGGTTTCGCGCTCCGCCGTCATCGCCACTTGCACAGCCTTGGGACTCAGCGGCAAGCGATCAACCTCATCAAGCGATCGTTGCATCAACCGCATTAAGGTTCTGGTATGACCACCGCTGTAATAACACAGTTGCACCAAGGTTTCCTTACGGTCAAAAATATCCCCTTCCAAGCTGAGTGGTGGCAACGTTTTTCCCAATTCTTGAGCAACTTCGTCCGCCGTTACAGCAACCCGTTTTTGGATGACTGTTGCCAACGTTTTCAAGCCAGGTTCATCCCAATCACCTTCCTGGTTTTTGGCTGCAATCATCGGCAATATTTCACAGGTTTGATAAATATCGTCCAGCCGATTACAGTGTTGTGAACAAACTAGCGAAATCGGAACCGTGTAGACCGTATGACAAGCCAGTTTGGTTAGTTGCTCGCCCCGATCAATAAAGATATCTTCATGGTTCGATCGCCCATCTTCTTGAATCTTGGGCACAATTCGATCCAAGTTATCCACAATCAACACCAACCGGCGATCGCCACCGGCTAAGGCTTCTTGGATGCGCTCAATATATTTGTTCAGTGCTTCAACGAGCGTCACTGAGTGGGGATTAATTCGATTGCGAATTTTGAATCGCAACGATGGCTCGGCCTTGAGGTTAGCTGTCAGCTTGCTGAAGGCACTGAACTGCTGCTCAATAGACAAGCCTTCAAAACTGATTGGAGTCTGAGCTAAGTCCTTAAGATCTTCCCAGCGCTCACGCAACCAATCCAATACAGGTTTTGCCTTGTCAGAATCGCGAAATGCTTCAATTAAACGGCGCGTACAAGCCAGCAAAATATCAATGTATTCCGCATCCTGGGGATCAATATCATCTTGATCTGCGGTCAAATAGACAACCGTAAAGCCCTTTTTTTTCAGGTCTTCTTCGAGGCGCAATAGCTCGGTGGATTTCCCTGCCCCCCGATGCCCCGTATAGAGCTGACAAGTCACCCGCTCCGATGACAACCGCTTGATCGGCTTGGCCAATTTCAGCACATCAGACCCACCGCGCACCTCATCACAGTTGACATAGCGCGGATCGCTCGGCGGCAGCGGCTTCAAGGGATCAAACGCCACATAGAGGGCATCGATGAACGCTTCGTTGGTCTCAGGGTCAAGCGGCATGGTCTGACTGGGAATTCCTTGGTTTGATTGTAGCCAAGCCGATCGCCCCTAGTGCCCTCCGCTCGGTGCTTGCCCCTTGCGACCCTTGCCCAGCAACAACAACAGCGGCAACGAAGCCAAAAACGCCATCCCCACCACCCAAAACGTGTCACTAAACGACAGGATCGACGATTGCAAACTCAGGAGACCATCCAGGGAGGCGATCGCCTGTTGGTGAGCCGTCGTCGGATCAACGCCACGACTTTGGAACGCGCTGGTCAGGGCATCGAGGCGCGCTTGGGTTTCCGGGCTATAAACACTCAGGTGCTCGCTCAAGACGCTGCGGTGGAAGGCATTGCGGCGATCGAGCAGCGTCGTCAAAATCGCGATGCCAATGCTGCCGCCCAGTTGCCGCGTCAGGTTATAAAACCCCGACCCGGCGGGAATATCAGTCGGGGGCAACGAGCCGAGGGTAGCCAAGCTCAGGGGCAAAAACATCATCACCGTGCCCACACCCCGGAAAATCAGCGGATAAAACAGTGAATCGCTGCTGGAGTCGGGGTTGAGGGTTGCCAGGGAAAACATCACGAGGCTGGTCATGACGCTGCCCGCCGCGATCGCCCAGCGGGGATCGATCAAGCTGCTCACTTTTCCCAGCATGAGCATCGTGGCGGCGGAGGCCAGCGCCCCCGGCAACAGCAACAGACCCGTTTGCTGGGCGGTGTAGTGCAACACGCTCTGGGCAAAAATCGGCACGGCGAACAAGGTTCCATAGAGACCCATGCCCACCACGGCGGAATAGATGCTGCCCGCCGCGAGCGATCGATGGCGCAACACGCGCAAATCCACAGCCGGGTGGCGCACGGTCAGCTCCCGCCAAATAAACAGCACCAACCCCACGATCGCAGCGATCGCCAGGGCGATGATCGTTGGCGACTCAAACCAGTTGTCCTGCTCGCCCTCTTCCAGGAAGGTTTGAAGGCTGCCCACGGCGATCGTTAGCAGGCCAATACCCCACCAATCAACCGATCGACGTGGGCCGGAGCGATCGCGCGGGCGATCGGCGGGCAAAAACAGCAGGGCCATCGCCACCGCCGCGATCCCAAAGGGAATATTGATGAAAAAGATCCAGCGCCACCCGAGGTTATCGGTCAGGTAGCCGCCCAGGGTCGGCCCGATCGCCGGCCCCGTAATCACGCCGACTCCGAAAACCGCTTGGGCCAAACCCTGCTCGGCGGGCGGAAAGCTCTGGAACAAAATCGATTGGGCCTTGGCCAGCAAGCCGCCGCCCAGCAACCCTTGCAAGATGCGGGCGGCCACCAGCTCGGGCAAACTACCGGCTAGGCCACAGAGGATGGAGGCGATCGTGAAGCCGGCCAGGGAAAGGACAAAATAGCGCTTTTGGCCGAAGGTTTCACCCAGCCAAGCCGTCAGGGGAATCACGATCACGTTGGCGATCGCGTAGCCCGTGACGATCCAGCCGATTTCGCTGAGGGTGGCTCCGACGCTGGATTGGATATCGGTGAGGGCGACGTTGACGATGCTGGTGTCAATCACTTCCAGGATTGCGCCCAGGGAAGCGGTGGCGGCGATCGCCCATTTCAGCCAGCCGGTGGGATAGGTCGGGGCGATCGCGGGATGAGATGTAGCGCTCATGGGGCCTGGCTCCTAGCGCACCGCCACGCTGACATTGGCGGACATCCCCGGCGTGACTTGGGCTTCGTAGCCGCGCAAACTGTCGGGGTCGATCGCAATCCGCACGGGAATCCGCTGCACCACTTTGGTGAAGTTGCCCGTGGCGTTGTCCGGCGGCAACAGGGCAAATTGCGCACCGGAGGCGGGGGCGAGGCTTTCCACATGGCCGCGGAACGGGCGATCGGGAAAGGCATCGAGCCGAATTTCGACCGCTTCCCCGGGATGCATCCGCTGCACTTGGGTTTCCTTGAAGTTGGCTTCGATCCAAAGCTGATCACCGACGATCGCCATCAGCGGTTGACCCGCTTGCACCTGTGCGCCCACCTCCACAGATTTGCGGCCAATCCGGCCGCTGACGGGGGCGGCGATCGTGGTGTAGGACAACTGCAACTGGGCGGCGCGTAGGTCGGCGGCCTGGCGGGCAATTTGGGCCGTGGCGGCGGCATAGCGATCGCGGTTCACCTGGGTTTGGTTGCCGGTGGCGCGGGCCTGTTGCAGATCGCCCTGGCGCGATTGGCGGGTGGCCTTGGCCCGATCGACCCCTTGGCGGGCCTGGGCCACTCGGGCGATCGCCTGTTGCACCTGTTGGCGGGCGGCGGCGGTTTGGGCCAGGGCCACATCGTAGGCGGCCTTGGCGGCATCCCGTTGCTGGGCAGCGATCGCCCCGTCTTGGTAGAGCGCATTGTAGCGATCGTAGTCTGCCTTGGCTTTGGTCAAGGCCGCCTGAGCTTGAGCCAAATTCGCCCGCGCCACGGGTACGCCTGCGGTGGCTTCGTTCAAGGCCGCTTCAGCATTGGCGATCGCAGCGGTGGCATCGTTCAAATCGCCGCTGGCCGTGGTCAGTTGGGCAGCGGTGTTGGCTCCGGCCAGGGCGATCGAGGATTGGGCCGCGCGGGCATCCTGTTGCGCCGCCACCAAGGCCGCCTGGGATTGCTGCACCTTCACTTGGTAGTCCGTCGGGTCGAGGCGCACTAACACCGACCCCGCCGTCACATGCTGGTTTTCCTCGATCGCCACGGCCGTGACTGTGCCCGGCACGCGGCTCGCCACTTGATATAGATGGCCCGCCACCTGGGCGTTGTCCGTTTCCTCGTGGGTGGAGGCGTATTGCCAAAACTGCCAAGCCCAGCGGCCCCCGGCGATCGCTCCAGCCGCCACCAGCACCAAGGCGATCGCCAGTTTGTACGGGCGACGCTTGGCGGCGGTGGGCGGTGCGATCGGGGGTGTGGTGCTTGCTGGTTCGATCGGCTCAGTGCTCTCGGGTGGGGCGATCGGTTCTGGATCTGGGGCCAGTGCGGTGGCCGTGGCGGGCGGCTTAGTGCCGTTGCGATCGACTTTGCTGATCAACTGGGGTTTCACGAATCCTGACCTCTGACTAAGGGTTTGGGCGTAACGGGGGCCAATGCTCAAGGGCGAGATGACCAACTATTACGGGTATTTTTATTTCGTATGCGTACTATTGGGGCGCTTGAAGGCTGGTTTGAGGGTGGTGGTGAGCCGATCGCGCCAACTCACGGGATGGCGCGCGCTCAGACCCAGGGCTTTAGGGGGGTGGAATCAAATTGGCGATCGCCTGATCGACCAAACGGGACATGAGTTGACGATCCTGATCCGAAAATCCCTGGAGGGTTTCCTCACGCAACTGCATGGCGATCGGCGGCAAAATTTCCCACAATTGCCAACCCAGATCCGTCAGCCAAATTCGCCACACGCGCCGATCGTGGCAGTCGCGCTCTCGGCGAATCAGGCCGCGCTCTTCCATGCGATCGAGTGCGCCGGTCATTGTGCCGCCCACCTGCCGCAGCCGATCGCCGATCGCGCAGGTGGCGAGTCCGTCCTGTTCCCACAGGCAACAGAGCACGACCCAGTGAAACGGCGTGAGACCGTGCGGCTCCAGCAGCTCCTGAAACCGCCGTCCCATCAGTTGCGACAGCAGCCGAATCCGATAGCCCAAGCCATGGGGGGCCAAAATTTCCTGCCAAGGCGCAGCGGAACGGGGCGATCGAGCGGTGGCGTTCATGGGAAAACCGCAAGCGTGATTTATTTCGTGTACTAACTATTTAAGCACGAAATAAAATTTGGAGTATGACCTGAGCACTGTTGGGCATCCGGGCCGTGATGAGGCGCGGAGATCAGAACTGATCGTCCCCGATCGCCCCTAAGCCTTGGCTACAATCCGATTGAGCCGATCGATCGCCCTGTCCTATGCCGCCGATCTTTGCTGAACCCTTGACCCTGCGACCACTGCAAGTGCGTGACTATCAATGCCTGATTGATCAGGGTTGTTTTGGCCCCGAAGAACATATTGAATTGCTGAATGGTCAACTGATTCAAATGGCTGCTAAGGGAACCCGCCATGCCGCTGCTGTCAGTCGTTTGGCGCGGCTGCTGGGTCGGCAATTGGGCGAAACGGTGCTGATTCGGCTGCAAGACCCGATCGCCCTGAATGACCAATCCCAACCCGAACCCGACCTGGCGATCGTTCGGCCCCATCCCCTCGACTATGCCGACCATCACCCCACCCCAGCGGAAATCCATTGGCTGATTGAAGTGGCGGACAGCACCCTCGCCTACGACACCCAAACAAAAGCCCGCGCCTATGCCCAAGCGGGTTTGGCGGACTATTGGGTGCTAGATTTGCCGGGCGATCGGCTCTGGGTGTTTCGCAATCCCAATTCGGCGGGCTATGGGTTGGTTATGCAGCTCGATCGCACCCAAGTGATCGCCCCGATCGCCTTTCCCGATTGTGTTTGGCCCCTGGCGGACTTGCTGCCGATCGCCTCGGACTCTTGAGCAACCTGGGCCAAGGGGCGTTAGGCTGGGCAAGAGCGCGGCCAAGGAACCTCAAAATGGCACTGAAATCGATCGAACGGGTGGACACGGTGGAACGAGCAACCCTGCTGGCGGGGTTCCATGCCCTGGGCGATCCGATTCGGTTGGGGGCGATCGAACATTTGCGTCAGGGTGAGTTGTGCGTGTGCGATCTTTGCGAGCTACTGGGGGTTAGTCAATCGAAGCTGTCGTTTCACCTGAAGGTGCTCCGGGAAGCAGGCTTGATTGAAGTGCGCCAAGACGGCCGCTGGAACTATTACCGGCTGAATTCGATGGGATTTGAGCGTTTAGAGCAATATTTGGCGAGTTTGGCGGGCTGGGTTACCGGGGGCGATCGCGCCTGCTGTTCCTAGCGATTCGCCGCGCCCACAGACCGGCCGTGCCCACAGACAAGGGGTTTAAACCCCTTGCCCCTTCAGTTGGGTAGCTGGAGATTTTCAAATCAACTTTTTTTGAATTCATCAATTTTTTTTGAACTATTCCTGGCACAATGGAGGCGATCGGGGGAAATCGGTGCGCATTGCCCGATCGCGAGGTGTTATGACCATCAATCCCAGTGCCAAGGCCCCGAAGGTGGGCGGCCAACTCAGTTTTTTTGAACGCTATCTGACCGTTTGGGTGCTGGTCTGCATCGGGGTCGGCATTCTGTTGGGGCGGCTGTTTCCCCATGTGGCGATCGCCCTGGATGCCTGGACGGTGCATCAGGTGTCAATCCCGATCGCGGTCTGCCTGTTTTTCATGATGTATCCGATCATGGTGAAAATCGATTTCACCCAAGCCAAACGGGCCATGCGATCGCCCAAGCCGGTGTTGCTGACCCTGGTGGTGAATTGGGGGATTAAGCCCTTCACGATGATCGCGATCGCCCAGCTATTTTTAGGCCATTGGTTCCGCCCACTGATCCAAGGTTCCGAGCTATTGCGCGGGGAATCAATTGCTCTCGCAGATTCCTACATTGCCGGGGCAATTTTGTTAGGCATTGCGCCCTGCACGGCCATGGTGTTGATGTGGGGCTATCTCTGCTATGGCAATCAGGGCCACACCTTGGTGATGGTGGCGGTGAATTCTTTGACCATGCTGCTGCTCTATGCGCCTTTGGGACGGTGGCTGTTGGCGGCCAATGATTTGGCGGTTCCTTGGGCCACGATCGCCCTGTCCGTGTTGATCTATGTGGGCTTACCCTTGGCCGCAGGTATCTACACGCGCCACTGGATTTTCAAATACAAGGGAGCCGATTGGTTTGAGCAAAAATTTTTGCACTACCTCAGCCCGATCGCCACTTCAGCGTTGCTATTAACCCTGATTTTGCTCTTTGCCTTTAAGGGAGAGCTAATCGTGAATAATCCGCTGCATATTTTCCTAATTGCCGTGCCGTTACTGATTCAAACGCTGGCGATTTTTGGGATTACCTATGCCTTAGCGAAACCCCTGAAATTAGTCTACGAAGATGCGGCCCCGGCGGCTTTAATCGGTGCGAGCAATCATTTTGAAGTGGCGATCGCCACGGCGGTGATGTTGTTTGGTTTGAACTCGGGGGCGGCCCTGGCGACGGTGGTGGGCGTGTTGATCGAAGTGCCGGTGATGTTGTTGCTGGTGGAATGCTGTCGGCGCACGGCCCACTGGTTCCCCCGATCGCCCGAAAAGGCCACGTTGCTCGATCCGCGTTGCGTCGGCTTTTAGATTTCTGCCCAGGCCAAGGGCGCAAGCCAAGGGTGCAAGCCAAGGGCGCAAGCCAAGGGCGCAAGCCAAGGGCGCAAGCCAAGGGCGCAAGCCAAGGGCGCAAGCGTTGCGCCCCTACAGGAGGACTTTATGAAATCGGTGATGTTTGTTTGTCGGCGCAATTCTTGCCGATCGCAGATGGCGGAAGGCTGGGCGAAAACCCTGGGAGCGGGCAAAATTCGGGTGGTGAGTTCCGGCCTGGAAGCCAGCCGGGTGCATCCCACGGCGATCGCGGTGATGGCGGAAGCGGGAATCGAGATCAGCGACCAAACCTCCAACGCCCTGGCCGAATTTGCCCCCGAAGACTTCGACGGCGTGATTTCCCTCTGTGGCTGTGGGGTGAATTTGCCGGAAGCCTGGGTGCTGCGGGAACGGTTTGAGGATTGGCAACTGGACGATCCCGATGGCCAGCCGATCGAGGTGTTTCGGCGGGTGCGCGATGAAATTCGCGATCGCGTCACGGCCTTGATCGATCAGATCAGCCAGATCAGCCCTTAATTCAGCGGCACTAAGGCTTCAACCGCCGCCACCAAGCGCGATCGCACCGTGGGCAAGTCGGCGGCCGGATCCGTGAGCGCAATGACCGATCGGGCCGTTCCCAGCAGCATGGCGTTGAAGCCGCCCGCATCACCGGAGCCGCGAAAATCCGTGCGCAGCGCCACGATCGGTAACTGACGCGCAAACGCATAGCCACATTCCCAACAGGTTCCCGAGTCCGCATCGGCCCCGTCCAACACGGCAATCACGGCGTTTGCCTGATCCAGCCCCGATCGACAGCGTTCAAAAATTGCCTGCGGATCACTGAGGCCCGCACATGCCGCCTGGGGCAAAAAGACGGGATAGCCCAAGGTTTGCAGTTCCTCGGCCAGGGTTTGGTTCAGCCAGCGTTCTCCCAAGGAAAACAGCGGCCCAGCCCAATAAAGCCGCAAGGGGCGATCGGCCGCTGGGGCGGCCAAATGGGTGCGGCCGGTTTGCAAAATGGCGCGGAACGGTTCCATCAGGGCCGGCGGCATTGGCCCCAAGGCAGTCACCACCTGTTCAGCCCAGTCGAAATAGGCCTGGCGGCGGGCGATCGACCAGCGCTCCGGGGGCGACTGATCCACATCCCGCAAATTGCAAATTTTGTCCGCCAATTTCACCAACTTGGCTCGATCGCTCAAGGTGGGCGCATGGTCAATTTGCAACTGCTTGCGCTCGGCCTTGGGCAATCGCTTATCGTCCGTCACCTCTTGCACCAGGGCGGCAATTTCGGGGCCAAAGTGGGCGACCAATTCGGCAGCGGTGGTGTCTGTGTCCTCGATCGTGTCGTGGAGCAGGGCCGCCGCTAACACTTGAGGATCCGTAATTTGGGCCTCATGCACCAGCACCCGCAGCAGGGCGATCGGGTGATTGATATAGGGCGATCGCGCTCGATCCTTGCGCCGTTGGTGTCGATGCTTGGCAGCGGCAAAGGCCAAGGCCCGCACTAACAAATCCAGTTGGGGCAAACCGTTGGGGAAATCGATCGGGCGATGGCTTCCCGATTCAGTGATCGGCTGAGGATCCATAGGGCTGAGGGTTGCGCAACGGTAAGGGAGATTGGGGTTAAACGGTGAATGCAGCCGAAAGCGGGATCGCCTCATCTCCCAAGTGCGATCGCAACAGTTGCCAAAGCCGTTGATCGGTAAAGTTTTCAATCACCAACGAGGCCCCGGCTTGGGTCAGTTCCTCGGGTGCGTGGGTGGTGCTCAGGCCCACGGTGAAAATCCCCGCCGCCACCGCCGATCGCACTCCGGGGGGTGAGTCCTCAAAGGCGATCGCCCCACTGGCCGGCAGGTTCAACCGTTCCAACCCCAACCGGTAGGGCGCGGGATCCGGTTTGCCGGGGGGCGCTTCCTCCGCCAGCACCACCGTTGCGAACCGTTCCCGCAGCCCCAAGGCCGTCAGCATGTGGATCGCATTGTCTTTGGGCGCATTGGTCACCACAGCCATCGGCAGATGGCAAGACTCCAGGGCTTTCAGCAGCAAAGGCAACCCCAGCACCGGTTCCAGGTCAGGGGCCAACTGCCGAAACAGCGCTTCCTTGCGATCGCTCAGGGCCGCTCCCTCCGCCACGGAATAGCTGGGCAACAAATCCACCACAATTTGGGCATTGGTGCGGCCACTGATGACCTGTTCATAAATCGTGGGCGTGAGGTCATAGCCCACTTCCGCCAAAACCAGTTCCCAAGCTCGGTAATGCAAGGGATTGGTTTCAGTTAAAGTGCCATCCAAATCGAATAGCAAGCCGAAGGAATTGGGCAACGAATCAGCGGACAACATGGCAAAGGCGAGGGGCGAAGGGGAAGGGCGTATGATTCCAGCCAAGTAATTCAAGCCGATTAATTCAAGCCGATTGATTTACTTCGGTCAATTAATCCAAGTTGATTAATCCAAGTTGATTGATTCAAGCCGATTGATTCAAGCAATCAATTCAAGCCAATTTATCCACCGCTGCGCTTGGCTTTATAGCCCTGCTCCACCAGCAACGCCACCAGCCGATCGGCATAATCTCCTTGAATTTCCAAATTGTTGTCCTTGACTGTGCCGCCGGTTCCACAGCGGTTTTTCAGGGTTTTCAGCAGGGCTTGTAGCGTCTCGGGCTTGTGCTGAAAACCGCTGATGACCGTGACGGTTTTGCCGCCGCGGCCTTTGCGGGACAGTTGCACTTTCAGGTTTTGTTGATTGGGCGGCAGGTCAGGAACCGCCCGGGCGATCGCGTCTGGATTCACCGCGTCGCCAAATTCCGAATAGACCACACGGCGATCGGGGCGATCGTCAGCAGCACGGCGAGGACTCGGCATTGGTAGCAACCATTCCTTTGCAGTTGGGATTCGTACATTATGATGAAACGACGTTAATCCATGCGGGTTTCATGGCCCTGAGTCGGGGTTTAGCGCCATTGCCCCGCCGCCGGCCCTGGCCCGCAGGCCGATCGCCCGTTTCGCCCGGAGGAGTTGCGTGAACGCCGCCGAACGTGCCCACTCGATCGCCCTAGCCAGCCAAATCGCGGCTGCGGTGAATTTGTTTCGCATCGCTTTTCCCGATGTGCGCGTGGATCTGAAACCTTGGCTCAATGATGCAGAAACCCGCGCCACCGTTGATCCAGACTCGATCGACATTGGGTTTCACTTCCCGGGCTACAGCCGCGCCTGTGCCTGCCGCAGTTTGCTGGTGCAAGTGCGCTTTTTTGCGGATCCGGTGGAAGACACCCAACGGGCGATCGGTGTGGAAGTGGCGGGCTACGACCATCGGGGGCAACAGTGGCGCTTCTCCACGATCGAGGCCTGGCAGTTTGAGGGCGACAGCCAACCCCGCGCCGAACCGGCCGATCGCATTAAGCATTACTGCCGCGAGGTGTTGGAACTGTTCAACGGGCGATCAAGCAGCGATTCGGCTGCCTAAGTATTGCGCGATCGAGTAATACGCTCGCGCCAACTCAGGTACAGCCAGTCGAACAGGGAGACGCGAGTAAATTACGAGCGTAAATTACCTTACTCCTGTCCCCAACCATTAGGATTCAGGGTGTTATAGCCACTGATCAGCTTCCTTTGCCCCTTCAACTGATAATAATCATCTTCGTAGATTGAGAACATACAAAGGTCGATCGGGGTCACTTCCGAAGCATTAATCGACCCGATCGCCCCGCTGGCCTCCAGGGCCGCCGCCGCCAATTCTGAACAGAAGAACCGTGAAAAATCTTCCGCATTACGGGTTAATTTCCCAGGAATCGGTAAATTGCTGGGCAAATCAAAGGCGGAGCGAATTGCCTGGGCAATGTCATAGGAACGGTGCTCATGATGGAGCAGAAAATTATAAAAAGCTCGCAAATCCATGCGATCGCGCACGTCCTGTCTGAGGGGCAACCACCACATATCTCCTGGATAAAACTTCACCCGATCGCTCAACCGATTGGCAATTACTCCGGCCCTCGTCCCGCTGGCCACGGTGGACTCCATCACCTGATTAAAGAATCCCTCTTGGGCCTCTCCATAGATAAAGAGTTTGGTTTGAAAAACAATGCCAATGTGGGTGATGTTCGATCGCGTGGCCATCTTAATCAGCGATGAAAATCCCACATTGCTCGAAAACGCAACAATATCGCCGGGATTCATGGCTTTCCGAACTGATTCGTAGGGGGCAGATTTCCAGGGCATGAAACCTCTCCAAAGTCTTTGCTGAGATTGAATGGAAATAGATAGATGGGAAAATTAGACAGTCGGGAGCCGCCAAAAAAAGGCTAAGGATGTGTTCTCATATAGCCTATGATGCGCATCCCATTGTTGGCGAATCCCTGAGCAAATCATCGGTAGCTTAGTCAGTCGCTCAATTGGTAGCGTAGTCAGTAGCCCGAATAAAAGCCCAGATAAAAGCCCAGACAAAAGCTCAAACAAGTTTTGAATGCATCATCCTGGGCGATCGCATCCTTTTGCATCCTTGACATCATCATCGGCCCACGTCCTTGGCACAGTCGTTCCTTAACCCCCGGTCGTACGTCAATCTAAT
>NZ_LIRO01000071.1:0-23243 GCF_002742025.1 Limnothrix sp. PR1529 | reverse complement strand
TTGCAGTTGACCGATTGCCGCCGGTAGCTCTATCAGTTCGTTGTCAGTGAGGTAAAGCTTGATCAGATCTTGCAGTTGACCGATTGCCGCTGGTAGTGTGCTCAGTCGGTTGTAGCTGAGGTAAAGCTCTGTCAGGTTTTGCAGTTGACCGATTGCTGCCGGTAGTTTTCTCAGTCGGTTGTAGCTGAGGTAAAGCTCTGTCAGGTTTTGCAGTTGACCGATTGCTGCCGGTAGTTTTCTCAATTCGTTACTACTGAGGTCAAGCATTATCAGATTTTGCAGTTGACCAATTGCTGCCGGTAGTTTTCTCAATTCGTTACTACTGAGGTCAAGCATTATCAGATTTTGCAGTTGACCGATTGCCGCCGGTAGCTCTCTCAGTTGGTTGCCGCCAAGGTCAAGCATTGTCAGATTTTGCAGTTGACCGATTGCTGTCGGTAGCTCTCTCAGTTGGTTGCCGCCAAGGTCAAGCATTGTCAGATTTTGCAGTTGACCGATTGCTGTCGGTAGCTCTCTCAGTTGGTTGTTGCTGAGGTCAAGCTCTGTCAAATTTTGCAGTTGACCAATTTCAGGCGGCAATGTTGTTAATCGATTGCCCTCGTCTTCTCGGGCTTCTTCATCCCACTTCCCCAAAATCAAAACTTGAAGCTGAGTCAGCTCACCAATTTCCGGGGGCAACTCCACCACATCCAGCCCCGCTAGATCCAGCTCCGTCCAGCCCTCCGCCTTCGCCCGCTCCAGCAGCGCCAACAACTCCGCCCGCTCCATGCCACCGCCCCCTCACATCACCGCTCCAATTGTAGGAGCCTATCCCCAACATTCCGTAGGGTGCATGGGAGCACGGCCAAAGAGAAACGACGATTTCGCCTCATCTCCCATGCACCACAACCCGTCACGCACTTAACGACCATTTCTTGAAAGCATCTGATCGTGAGAGAGCGATCGCGCTGCGGTGCATGGGAGAACCCATCCAGCGTGTTTTAACCATTGGGCCGTCCTCCCATGCACCCTACGGTTTTTGTTGTGATCAGCGCCGATCGCCCATCACGACAAACCCACCCCAAAAATGCAAGACTGAATTGCCCAGCCGCCCGATCGCGATTGGAGTCTCAAACCATGCTGAAACGACCCATCCTCGATCCAAACCATCACCCAAGATCTGCAACAACGCTCAATCTTCAGCAATTTGCCAGAAATTGCCAGCATCCTTGTGGGCATCCTCAAACCGATCGAGGCAAGCTCCCACCAATTCCCAGCCGAATCAGCCCCCCGATCGGGATGATAGCCATGGTTCTAGCGTCCCCAAATCCAATGCAAGAGCAGAATCAGCAAATACACCACCGCCAAAATCGCCAGACCATAAAACAGAATCGATCGCTCGTCCTTGGGGCTGGGTAGCGAGGGATCTGCTTCCACTGGACAAAACCGCACCAGACTCCGGTTCACAAAAGCCTCGCCTAACACAGGATTGCTGAAATAGGCCAACAGTTGCTTACCCAACGTGGTTTCAATGCCCAGCCCATCGCGGGACACACCCACGCGGGAAATGCCCCCATAGGCAAAAGCAGCCAGCTCCCGCACCGGTTGCTGGCTCCAAAAAGAGGGCAGGGCGATCGCGCAAAGTCGGGTACTGGTCACCAGCAACACCGCCGGCCCGTCATCAATGCGCACGGAAACCACGTCAATGAGCTGTTCTTCCGGTGCGTTCAGGAAATACACCAAAAATTCCGCCAGCTTGGGAATTGCCCCCTGCATCGGGAAACCCAGTTGGCCCGTTTCCGCCAGCCAATCTTCATAGACCTTTTCCGGTTGAATCAGGTCGATCGCCTCTTCGGGGTTGGGATAGGTCGGCTCAGGATAAATCGGCGGGAGTTGGGGCGCGGGGGCTGGGTTGGGCGCGGGGGCCGGCGCAACCAACCCGGTATTCCCCGGATCGTAGGTGGCGCTGATCTCCGTGGGCGCGGGGGCCGGGCTGGGGGCGATCGTGTAGCTGGGCGAACCGGTCAGGCCCAGAGCGCTCAACGGGGGCGTGGCCAAGGACATGCCAGAGCCATCATTGGCCAGATAGAGGGCATCGGTCCAGGTGGGTGCGCCGGCCCCAGCGGCCCAACCGGAGACCCGCACCACGCCCACGGGTTCCACCTTCAAGATGTTCATGCCCTTGCGAACAAAGGTCATCAGCGCCGGGCGATCGGGGGCGCGATCGGCCCCCAACAGATTCAAAATTAGGCAATTGCCATCAAGGCTCACTTCCACCGCAATCCCCGCCGTCTGTAACTTGCGGTTCATGAGGGTGGCGATCGCCTCTACATTGCCCTGCCGGGCGAGCAGTAACAATTCCGTCTGAGACATAGACCGGTGGTTCAATTGCCTGAAAGCCTGGAGGCTGCTCACCCAATCAACAGGGGCCCGGGGGGCTGCTGTTGGCCGGAAGCGCCATTTCTCGCAATCATACACCTGGTTTTCGGTGGCTCGCCCATGGTGGCTCGCCCATGGTGGCTTGCCGTGGGGGTGCGCCCCCTCAGGCGCGATCCCTCAGGCACGACTCCTCCGACCCAGCCTCTTAAGCCCGGCCATAGTGGGCTAAGGGCTGACCGGTGCGATCGGCCCACAATTGATCGCCCCAGGAAAAGTGCCACCACTCTTGGGCATGTTGGGCAAACCCGCCCGCGGCCATGGCCCGTCGCAACAGTTGGCGATGGGCGTGGAACTGCTGGTGTTGGGGATCGGTGGCTGGGGCGAAGTGGTCGGGAAATGAGCGATCGGAACATTCATCGATCGGGGATCCCATGTCCAGCACCCGCCCGGCTGCGTCGATCAGGGTCAGATCCAGGGCGGCTCCGGTGCTGTGGGGTGGCGGGGTGGCGGGGTGGTCGCTGGGGCTGGCCCAAAACTGGCTAACGCGCGATCGCAGGGCTTGGGTTTGGGGATGCTGGGGATTTTGCGCCAGGGCAACGGGATCCAACCCTTCCATGAGGGCCAATTCGGCAAAGGTGTAATCCACCATGAATTGCTGAACGGCCAAGGGGCGATAGGCATCAAAGATGGCCAGTTGCCAGCCCGGTTGTTGTTGGGCTAACCATTGGGCGGCTTGCAACAGCCGATCGAGCACGCCCGATCGCACCCAAAAGGGCGATTGGTCACCATAGGGCGCACCCAACACCGCGTAGGGATGCGGATCCCAGAGCTGGAAGCGATCGGGCGGGATGGGCACTAGGGGTTCGCCACAGTCCGCGATCGGGATTTTTTGATAGGGCTTGAGGGCCATGGGGTTCATGGGTGCGGCGGTTGCGGAGCCTGAGGGCAGAGCTTGAGGGTAAAGCTTGAGGGTTCATCAACGGCGAACCCTAGGCGCGGCCCAATTCCTGCGATCGTTGCCAGGCTGCGCGTACCGCTTCGATGGTGGCGGAACGGAATCCAGCCTGCTCCAGGGCGGCCACCCCCGCGATCGTTGTGCCGCCGGGACTGGTGACCCGATCTTTCAAGATCGCCGGGTGTAGTTGGCTGTCTTGCAACAGTTGGGCGGTTCCCAAAACCGTTTGCAGGGCCAGGGTGCTGGCAGTGGCTCGGGGCAACCCGGCCGCCACGCCCCCATCGGTGAGCGCTTCCACAAACAAGGCCACAAAGGCCGGCCCTGACCCAGACAACCCGGTGACCGCATCCATCAAAGATTCCGGCACTTCCACCACTTGCCCGATCGCCCCAAAAATCTGGCGAGCCTGTTCCATGGCCGCCTGCTCGGCCAAAGAACCGGGGGCGATCGCCGTGACCCCTGCGCCCACGGTGGCCGGTGTGTTGGGCATGGCTCGCACCACCGGACAGCCACCGAAGGCCGCTTCCAGTTTGGCCAAGGTTGTGCCGGCCAAAATCGACAGGATCAGGGGCGATCGCGCGGGATCCCAAGCACCGGCCACCTGGGCCGCCACCGTGGCAAAAACTTGGGGCTTGATGGCCAAAAGAACGATTTGGGATTGGGCCAGGAGCGATCGATTGTCATCGGTGACCTGTACCCCATAGCGCTCGGCCAGGGTCGCTCGGCGCTCGGCCATGGGTTCACTGACGCAAATTTGCGCTCCAGGAATCACGTCCCGATCGCACAACCGGGCCAAAATTGCCTCGGCCATCACGCCCCCGCCAATTACGCCCAACTGCCAAACCGCACCGGCCCCAGAATCCGTCATAAACCTTGTCTCATGCTGAATTTTTCGATCCAATCGATGCGGATTGGATTTAGTCAAGAGCAAAAATATAGGGCAATAGATTGACTACTGCCCTACAGTTTGGCCCGGTGTTCAAGGGCCCCTCGATCGTGATTGATCGTTGAAGATTGAGCCGTGATTAAACCGACTGAGCGGCGGCCTACTGAGCGGCGGCCTACTGAGCGGCGGCCTACTGAGCGGCGGCCTGTTGGAATCGATCGGTTGCCCAAACGGGGGCTTGGCCAGGACGAGCGGCAGCCTGGGCCGCAGCCTGGGCCTGGAACACTTCGCGCACCAAACCGCTGTGGGTGCTGACCTGCACACAACTGGGCGTGAACAGGAAAATGCTTTCGCCAATCCGCTCTTGGTGACCATCCAGGGCGTAGGTTCCGCCAGCGATGAAGTCCACGGAGCGTTGGGCCTGGTCGGGATCCATCATCGTCAGGTTCAACACCACCGACTTCCGCTCCCGCAGGGCCTGAATCGCTTGGGGCATTTCCTCAAACGAGCGTGGCTCCATCACCACCACTTCGGAAATTCCGTTTACCGCACCCGGCATACCAATCACGTTGCTCATAGAAGAAGTTGTTGGGGTTCCAGTTGTCGCGCGGGGGCTGGGCGGCACAATCGGCTCGGGCGATCGGGCCGCAGCCGGTGCCGGAAACCCACCGGCCAACGAAGCGGATGCATCAGCAACGGCGGCATAGCGACGGCTACGGCGGGCGTTGGCCTCATCCGTGGGAGCCGCAGCGGGCTGGGATTCCGCCGCTGGCTGCTGATACGAACCACGGTAGCCATTGTTATTGCTATCGTTTTCGTCGTAGTCGTAATCGTATTCCACTGGATCACCCAGACCCACAAAATCCCGAAGTTTCGTAAAAATAGCGTTCACCTCGTCCTCTCCACTTACTAACCACGTTGGGGGCTGGAGTACCGACGAGTTTCTAGGGGCTGATTGAACGCCGCCAAAACTCCGTCGGCTTGGTTGCCTAACATCCACTCCTCGACGAACCACCATTAACCACCATTTAAACCGCCATTGACCACAAGAGTTGCATCCTTGCTGCCGATGGGATTGATCGTCACCTTCAGCATTTTTGGCGCTTGTTGTCTTGAAAATGGGGTTTCAGCGCGGGGCTGTTCAATGATTGTTGAATGGGTTGGGGTTTAGGTCGCCCCGATTTTATCAGACTGGGCTAAAAGCCGCCTGATTAAGGGTCTGAATCCAGACCCAAATTCCCCAATCAGCACCCCAATGAGCTATTCAAAAGGAGCCGTAATTGATTGGCTGCCCGTTTTTTGGTCAACAGTCTACTCCAATTTTTTTGATTCCACCACGATCGGGTTGGCCGCTGAAGGATGGGTGGTTGCCAAGGGCGATCGAGCGGCGGAGGGGGAGCGATCGGGGTTGGCGGTTACCTATGGTCACCATTCACGAAGATCAGTGGTCGATCGGGTCAAAATTGGCCACTTTCAGGCAGATCTTGACAGGTCTTGCTGAATGGTTGGGGAATTTTTTGTGCAATCTCCTCAACTCAACGGGTGAGAAATCTAGGCCCGATCGCCAAATAGGGTTCGTCCTAGGCGAATCATGGTGGCTCCCGCTTGCAGGGCGATCGGCCAATCGTTAGACATGCCCATCGATCGCTCCGTCATGGCCAAGCGTTGCCAAGGTTGGGCTTGGATTTGATCCGCCAGCGATCGGGCTTCGGCAAAAAAGTCCGCTAATTCCGCTTCGTTTAAGCCCAGGGGAGGAATTGCCATCAATCCTCGAATTTGCAGATGGGTTAACCGATCCAGCTCGGGCAAGGCCGCTTGCAGTTCACTCGGCGACCAACCGGCCTTGTTGGGGTCGGGCCGCAACTTCACTTGCAGACAAATTTGGGGCGGGCGATCGCGCTCGGCGGCCAGGCGATCGAGCCGTTGGGCCAACTCCAATCGATCGACCGAATGAATCGACTCAAACAGTTCCAGGGCTTTTTTGGCCTTGTTGCTTTGCAGTTGGCCAATTAAGTGCCAGCGAATATCCGTCAGGTCACTGAGGGCGGCGCGTTTTTCTGCCGCTTCCTGCACGCGATTTTCTCCAAAGTCCCGAATCCCGCATTCATAGGCTTCTCGCACACATTCGGGGCCAAAGGTCTTGGAAACGGCCATGAATCGCACCGAGTCCGGCAAATGATCGCGCAAAAATTCGACCCGCTGGGACAAACGGGGCAGCATAGCCAAAGCCTGCACCCAATCCTGGGACATAGACGGCGCACTCATGGCAACAGGATGATTCGTAAGGCGATTTTACTGGAAGGTGCGCTGGTAGGCGGCCCGCACCGCTTGATATTCCTCCCGGTTGCCATTGCGCTGAAGCGCTCGCATTCTGACCTCGACCATGGTTCGGGCATCGCTGCGGGTAACCGGTTCAAACCGGAGGCCCGTCTCCGCGATCGACACCAAAAAGAACAGACGATGGGCGTATAGCGTCGTAAATAATTCGCGACTGTTTTCCAGCCGACAAATCATCAGCAATAACCCAAACGTGGGGTGATTTAGATAGGCTTCGAGGCTCATTCCAGCTCTAGTGGGGTAGGACAGCAAGCCGGCCACCCAGAGCGCTTGGCTCGGGATGGCCAAGGAAGTGCGATCGGGTTAGTTTATGGCGTGCAGATTGCCATCAAATCATGACGCAGCAAAACGTTCGTGTCGAACAGTTGCATCGAACAGTTAATAGTATCGGAATGCGATCGCCTTTCGCCGGGATAGTCCGTGAAATCTCTACGGGGTTTCTCCAATTTCCAGGGATTTTGCAAGGCGTTGCTAACGGGCGATCGGGGTTTTGGGTCGAGATTCGATCAGGGTTTGACCCAAATTCAGCCCAATTCGGTTGAAATTCTTAATTCCGATCACTGCGCCGGGATCAGAAACCGGGGATCAATCAAACACAATCCTTGTCTAGGTTTGCTGCTTTGTGGGGGCGATCGGCTCGATCGACCCCCAGATCCGATTCTGGATGGTTTGGCTGCCTAACGTTGAGCCGTGGGGCCGGGGCGAGAACCGTTTTCATGGTCAGGATTATCCCGGAACCCAAGATGCTGCGGTCTCAGGGAAATGTTACGGCGGGCTAACTTTCTCAGGATCCGTCGAATTCCACCCCAAATTTTCACCCCCAGAGACAGCGCCCAATTCAATAGACCTCTTGCATCAATCAAAACCCTCACCCTAAATCCCTCTCCCAAGTCGGGAGAGGGACTTGAAAAGCAACAACGAAATCGCCGTAATTCTCGATTTCTGACTCCCCTTCGCCCGCCTTGGGAGAAGGGGTTGGGGGATGAGGGCTGTTAGCTGATTTGCGCAAGAGGTCTAATCTCTGATCCAGCACCTAATTCAATACCTAAATTCAATACCTAATCCAATATCCAATATTCAACATTCAACATCCGATCCTGTGCGGGTTGCCTTGGGAGCTGGGCCCAAAGAGCCAGACCCCGATCCACAAACCAGAATGGCGGAAGCGGTGGCATAGTCCCGATCGTGGCTGAAACTGACTTGCCAATGGGCTTCGGGCCCAGCGCTGGCAGCGACGGGATGGGTTTGGCAATGGAGGGCACAGCGGCGATCGAGGGCGGCCAGGGCCCGGCCACGCAAACAAACGCCCGGTTCGCCTGTGGCCCGGCGGGTAATTTCCACATCCTTGTAACCCACTCCATGCCAGCCTGTGCCCAGGGCCTTGACCACGGCTTCTTTGGCGGCCCAGCGGCCCGCCAACCGGTTCACCACATCGGGCGTGAGGTGATTGTTCAGCAGAGTTTCGGGATTGAGGGTTTCCCAGGGGATCGATCGAGCCAGCGATCGCCAACAAGTTCGCTGTTCCTGGGGAGTATAGACCCGTTGCAGAAAGCGGCCCCCGAATCGATCGAGGGCTGCTCGGATGCGGGGGATATAAACCAAGTCAGTACCCAGATAAAACACGGCGACCTAATATCCAAAGTCCAAACCCGAAATCTAAACCCCAATCCCTGCCCCCTGCCTAGTCCGCAGAGCCAGCGGAGTTCAGCCGCTGTTGCCAGGCCCGATCGACCGCTTCCGGGTTCAGGGCTTCTTGCTCCGTCACGTCCATTTCGGTGGTGTAAGTCAAATCCCGATCGGTGATTTGGTTGCGGGCTTGGGTCAGTTGTTGTCGGGCAGCCAGCTTGTGAGCCAAGTCTGGATCGGGATGGGTCACCAAATCCGCCAGGGCACTGCGCTGCTGGTTGCGCCGCTCGATCGCCCGATTGCGCCCCGAAATCACCCACCAGCGAACCGCCGGAATGCTCAAAAATGCGCCGCTGTAGCCCAATCCCAGCAGGCAGGTAAAGCGCAAGAACCCATAGGCCTTGCCAAAGGTTGCCGCATCCCCCGCCGCAATCAGCCCCCCTAACACCAAGGACAACACCAGCAGCGCCACCCCGAGGGCGATCGCCCCGGCCCGTTGCCCCGAGCTGGCGCGACTGAAGTTATAGATACGCTCCGACTGGAATCGCGGCAGGGTTTCGGGCAGATCGGCCAAATCCTGCACGGTGGTTTGTAAGTCGGGGAACTGATAGATAATTTCGCCGCGATCGGTCACCTGGGGATGGCCATTAAACCGCACCAAAACTGGCAACATCCAATCTTCGTCCAGGTCTTGGGCCTTGGGCATTGCCCGATCGGGCAGCTCCAGATAGGGAGCCACCTGTTCCACCACCACCGCCCCTTGGTTTTGGCGAATCACTTGGGCAATCAGTTGCCAACGCTCCTTTTCCAAATACAAATTTGGGTTGCCATCCCCAAACAGAAAGGAATAGATCGCCTCTAAAAAGTTGAGATCGGGCTTTTCCCGTCGCCGTTGGTAAGCGTAGTTGTCGTAGTCGAGCCACCAGATCCAAGTCCAGTCAGACCAGCCGTAGTAGCCGCCCCCGATCGGGAAACCAATATTCCAACTGCCCGAGCTGGAGCCAGACCCCCGCGAATCGCCGCCACCACCGCTATCACTATCGCTGTCCCGAGAACTGCTGAGGGCCACCAAAGCCACCACGATCGCCACCAGCACCGCCGCAATCAACAGCACCAGCACAATGCCAACGGACAGCCGAATCAGGTAAAACAGGACTTTCCAAATCTTGGCCCAGGTTTCCTGAAGTTGGAGTTGCCAGTACTTGTTGCGCAGGATGTCGCGAAAGTCGCGGGAAAAGACGTAAACCACGTCACCGGACTCGGCCACCTGCAGGTTACCGCCGGCCGAAGTCGCCAACACCATCAGTCCCCGTTCCGCCAGGTTTAAATCCAAACCTGCTTGGGCAGCCACATCGGCCACGGTGACACGGTAGTTCAGTTGCTCAACGGCTTCTAACAAGCCAGATTCGATCGCGGGCACAGCAGCCATAGGTCTATAAATCAGCCGCTCTGGGTCTTTTGCGGTTTTGCTCAGTGCTGTTCCCAGTATAGGGAAGCTGTCTGGGTTTGAGCTTGGGTTTGAGCCGATCCCAACCGGTTCGGGCCGTTGGGCTGAGCCTGAGATTGCTTAAGCAACCGATCGACGCATTGCCACCCACAGGTCTTGATATTGCCGTAGCGACTCGATCGGCAACGGTTGCAACAGTTCGCAGCGATCGAGCTGCTCAGGTGTCGGCAGCAACACATCCCGCTGAACGCTGGCTGTCATAGCCGTGCGATCGCCCTCCAGCCAAGGAGCCGGAGCCGCATCCAACCACCCGGCCAACCCTTGAGCAATGTCCGATCGCCAAGCAAGACTGGCCCACAGGGTCGCCAAATCCAGCGATTCCGGAGCCGCATGAACCGGCCGCACCCACAGATCCGCCCAAAGGGCTGTGCCCGACTGGGGAACCACCGCCCGCAAACTCCGTTGGCGAGCCAGGGCCGTCACCACCTCATGGGACCAACCCACCGCCACCCAAGCATCCCCCAACAGCAGCGGTTGCAAATAATCCTGAGTGGCATAGATCAGGGCCTGTTGATTGAGGGCCGCCAAAGCAGCGGTCAAGCCGGTTACGGACTGGGGTTGAGCTTCGTTATACGATCGCCCCGATCGCTTCAGAGCCAGCCCAATCACCTCCCGCGGCCGATCGAGCAGCACCACCTTGCCCCGCAGCTCCGGCCGCCACAAGTCCGCCCAATCGCGCGGTTCCCATCCCAAGGCCGCAAACCGATCGGGCCGGTAAACCAACACCGTCGTTCCCCAACGGTAGGGAATTCCCCACAGAGATCCAGCGCGATCGGGCAATCCTTGGCGATTGAGTTGGGTGACGGACTGCCAGCGATCGCCCAAAGTTACCCCCGCCGGGCGATCGGGCCAGGGTTGGATCCAACCGCGCCGCACTGCCCCCGCCAGCCATTCATGGCCCAGCAGTCCCGTTAACCCCACCGGCCCCGCCCCTGCCGGCCGCAAAAACGGAATCCACGATCGCCAATCACCTTGACCAATGGTGGTTCCCGCCGGATCCCGCTGCCAGTCTTGCAACTGTTGCATCAACAATTCCGCCTGATCCAGCAAAGTCAGGTGAATGCCTCGGGTGGCTCCCTGCGCATTCGCCAGCCGCTGAAAGGCTTGGAGCAGTTGGGCAGGAACCGTATTTTCGATCGCCAGCACGGTCAAATCATTGGGATTGCGCCGCCCACAGCCCCCCAGCAACAGGCCCGCCGCGATCGCCCCCGTGCCGAGCAACCACTGCCGCCGCCCCCACCGAGGCTCCAGATCCACCGCCATTCCGGGCGATCGATTCCCCTTCAACTCCGCCCTTGCCTCGGGATTTTGCAAAGCCATGGCCGCCTAGATTGCCTTCATTGATGCGAAATTAATGCGAAATTGATGCGACTTGCGCGTCGCTTGTCCGTTAATGGCGCATTCATCGCGCATTCATTGCGCAGTGTTTTGCCAGGTCATTTTAGCGATCAACTCTCGATATTTGAAGTTTTATAAAGTTTTGACAAGTTTTTTGTGCATATTTTTCTAAAAGATCATTCTTTGGAAAAATGCGAAACACTTTCCAAAACAATAATATCCTGCACAATCTACCATGCGGATAATCGTTAAATGATTCAGCGATTGCTGAACTTTTGAGGATGGGTTATTTACGATAAAAACACAAGCCTCCGCCAGTGCAATCTAAAACCATGCGCTGACCTCCTATGGAACCATTGCAAGATCAAATTACACTCCTCAACCACAAGCTCGATGCGCTACATCAGTCGATTGAAACACTCTTGGGACGCTTAGCAAGTCGTGTTTCTTCCGAAGAGTCATCGTCCTTACATGAACCAATGGCTCAGATTCTTCAACGGGGTGCAGCCTTGGTTGATTCCCCCAGCCCTATCCTCCATTCCATGGCTGATCTGAATGCTGAATATAAAGATATTCTGATCGATGATAGCTATCGGGAACCGAGCGATCGCGCGGGCGACAAGGAACTCACGCCGGAAATTCAAGTGCAACGGTTAATGGCTCAATTAACTGCTGCCTACAATCGGATTGCCGACTTAGAGGAACAACTCCTTTCGCGACGGATCCATTAACTTGGATGCCTCCAAGCAACGAGTCGATCGACCCTTTGCCTTGGCCTCAATCCGATTGTAGGCAAGTCTGAAATTGGCAGTCATTCGCCGATGACGGTTCGGATTTGGGTCAACTTCATCATGCCTTTCTCATCTCCCAGAGGGGCAACTTTGAGACTACTGCCGTTAGTTTGTGATCAAAAATTTGATCAGATCCTTGAAGGTTTCTTGAAGGAATTTCTCTGAATTTTGTGGGATCAGCGGATCGCGTGGAAGTAATTCTGTTAAAGATCCCCAACCATTGCCCATGCTTTACGCATCAGGCCTCAGCAATTACAGAGCCTACCAGGGCTGATCGATCACGATCGGTGCGCAATATTCAATTCTGGAACCTGCAAGCTCAGTGGTTACTCCAGAATTCGTAATCACCCTCTGACTTCCTTAGCAAATCGGTGGGAAGACTTTACAAAGTATTATGTGGCTGCTTACCCTCTGGCTCAAAGGGGGGATGTGATGCCAATGGCCGATTCAGGGGCGCTTTGGTTGCGATCGATCGCCCCCTGAAAGCCCTGAACAGCCCTGCAAAGTCCTGCAAAATCTTGAACAATCAGCGTTGTTGCTCAGTCCAAAATGATGGGACGGGATGATGGATCGGGGCGCACCGCTGTGCATCCCGATCCGGACTCTCGGCCAGGATTTTGGGACAGAATTCTTGATCTAACTGGATTTGATTGGTTTTGGCTTAGTTGTTGGCTCAGTTGTCGGCCATTTGCACCACGGCCAAAAATTCTGCCAAATCGGGAGCCGATCGCCCCGCAATTTCCGCGTCACGCAACCAAAGCAAAAATTCCACATTGCCCGCCGGGCCCGTAATGGGCGATCGCACCAGGCCGCCGTAGTGCCAACCGATCGCCTCAGCCCCTTGCCAAACCGTGGCGATCGCCTCAGCCCGATCGCGCGGATTGCGCACCACGCCGTTTTTGCCCAGGCGATCGCGCCCCACCTCAAACTGCGGCTTCACCAGCAAAATCACCTCGCGCGGCGGTTGCAACAGCGCCCACAGGGCCGGCAACACCTTCGTTAGGGAAATAAACGACACATCCGCCACACCCAAATCGGGGATCGGATCATCGGGGCCGTACAGCTCCGCCGGGGTCAGGTGGCGCAGATTCGTGCGTTCGCGCAACACCACACGCGGATCCTGGCGCAGGCTCCAGGCCACCTGCCCATAGCCCACATCCACGCCATAGACCTTGGCTGCACCCGCCTGCAACAGGCAATCGGTGAAGCCGCCCGTGGAAATGCCGCCATCCAAGCAAACTCGGCCCGTGGGATCGATCGGGAAGGCCTCCAGGGCATGAACCAACTTCTCGCCACCCCGGGACACAAAGCGCGATCGCGCCGCCACTTCGATTTCAGCATCTTCGGCGATCAGGGTTCCGGGCTTGTCGATGCAGGCGCGATCGACCCGCACTTCGCCGGCCCGAATCCACCGTTGGGCCAACTGGCGCGACTCGCACAACCCGCGACTCACCAACAGCGCATCTAATCGTTGTTTGCCCGTTTTTGCCACCCAATCAACCGAAATTAAGGGATTTTTGCCAAGATCCTGGATTTGGGCGCACAGCAGTGCGCCCCTACCCAATGTTTCCGGTCTGTAGGGGCGCACTGCCGTGCGCCCTCCGGTTCGATGCGCCCTCCGGTTCGATGCGCCCTCCGGTTCGATACGCCCGATACGCCCTCCGGTTCGATACGCCCGATACGCCCTCCGGCTCGATACGCCCGATGCGCCCTCCGGTTCAATGCGCCTACGCCTCGTTCAACACCGCAATCAGGGCCTCACCCATGGCCGTGCAACCCACCAGGGTCTTGCCTTCGGACATGATGTCACCCGTGCGGAAACCCCGATCAAGCACTTCATTCACCGCCTTTTCAATCCGGTCAGCGCCCTCCGGCAGATCCAACCCATAGCGCAACATCATCGCCGCGCTCAACACATGGGCCAACGGATTCGCCTTGTCTTGGCCCGCAATGTCCGGCGCGGAACCATGCACCGGCTCAAACACGCCCGGTTTGCCCGGTTCGCCCAAGCTGGCCGAGGGCAACATGCCGATACTGCCGGTCAACATCGCCGCCGCATCCGAAAGAATGTCGCCAAACAGGTTGCCCGTGACGATCGTATCGAACTGTTTCGGTGCGCGAACTAACTGCATGGCCGCATTGTCCACGTAGAGATGAGACAACTCCACATCGGGATAGTCCGCAGCCACGGCCGTCACCCGATCGCGCCACAGTTGCGACACTTCCAACACGTTCGACTTATCCACCGAGCAAAGCTTGCTGCCCCGCCGCTTGGCGGTTTCAAAAGCCACACGGGCAATTCGATCGACCTCGCTTTCGGAGTAAACCATCGTGTTGACACCGCGCTTTTCGCCGTTTTCGCCCTCAAAGATGCCGCGCGGTTGCCCAAAGTAAATGCCGCCGGTCAGCTCGCGCACCACCATGATGTCCGTACCTTCGACGACTTCCCGCTTGAGGGTCGAGGCATCCACCAACTGGGGCAAAATCGTTGCCGGCCGCAGATTGGCAAACAGACCCAAACCGGCCCGCAGCCCCAGCAGGCCGCGCTCGGGCCGTTGGGCATTGGGCAGGCTGTCCCACTTGTAGCCGCCGATCGCCGCCAACAACACCGAGTCACTGTTGCGGCAAATTTCCAGGGTGCTGGCGGGCAAGGGTTCGCCGGTTTGGTCGATCGCGCAGCCCCCGATCGGCGCTTCGGTGAATTCAAAGGTCACCCCAATCTTTTGGGCGACGGTTTCGAGCACCTGAACAGCAACGCGGGTAATTTCGGGGCCAATGCCATCACCGGGCAGCAGCGCAATGCGATAGGTCTGGGTCACGGGTCGGTCAAATGTCGGGAGGGTTGAACGGATTTCATCATAGGACGGGAGGCGGCCCTTTCCATGGGAGATTTTCCCGATGACTTAGGGCATAGTCGTGAAGACAAATGATTGATGGTTATCCAGATAAAAGGTCTAAACCATGAGTTCCAAAGTTGATATCACAGCCCAAAATTTTCAGACCGAGGTGGTGAGCAAATCCAGCGAGAAGCCGGTGGTTCTGTACTTTTCCTCGCCCACTTGCAGCGCCTGCCAACAGCTCAGCCCGGTGCTAGAAGAGATCGTTAAAAACTACGACGTGGTTTTGGCCAAGGTGAACACCCAACAGGAGGTGGGATTGGTGCAACAGGCGGGGGTGCGATCGACCCCCGATGTGCGCTTGGTGCAAAGCGGCCGCGCAACGGATCAATTTGTGGGTGCAGTGTCCGGCAACGAGGTACGCAGCTTCCTCACCCGCAACAGCGTGAACTTGTTGGCGGGGCCCAAATTTCTGGACTTGACCAACGACAGCGATAACCGCGTTATCCCCGTCAACAGTCTCAGTGAATATCCCAGCGGGGTGCGGGCCTTGGGGGGCAATGACACCGTGACTGGTTCCAGTGATGTGGATGTGCTGTTTGGCAATGCGGGCAATGATCTGTTGTTGGGCAACGATGCCAACGATGTGCTCAATGGCGGTGCTGATAATGATGTGCTAGATGGCGGCTTGGGCAATGATCTGCTGAGCGGCAACCGGGGCAACGATTCCCTGGTGGGCGGCGATGGCAATGACATCCTGCGGGGTGGTCGGGAGAACGACACGCTGTTGGGTGGGGATGGGGATGATGTGTTGTCCGGCGACTTTGGCACGGATGTGCTGACGGGGGGTGCGGGCCGAGATTTGTTTGTGCTGCGAGCTGAGGAAGCCGTGGCCGGAGCCGGGGTGCAAACGGTCGATCGAATTACGGATCTCAGCGTGAGCCAAGGAGACGTGGTGCTGTTGGCGGCAGATTTCGCCATTACTGATGTGACGGTGACCGCTGGCAATGTGGACAACAGCGGAGCCGCCGATGCCATCATCAGCCGCACCTCCACCGGGGCCCTGTTGGGGGTGGTGCTGGATCAAACGCCGGATGTGGTGCGATCGGCCTTGCAGGTGATTCCGCCCTCTTCTCTCTAAACCGGCCCCGTTCGGGGGCTGGGGGCTGCTAGGCGATCGCCCTGGCAGCCCCTTTTGTTTGAGTTGGTCTGGATATCAGGCTGCCCCGGTTCCAAGGGAGGTTCCTAGAGCGGAGATGGTTAAAAACCAGTTACAAAACTGGACGCTGAATCGCCGCCACCGCCAACGAGAGGATCAGCCTTTCAGCGATCGGGCGATCGGCCAGCCTCCGTAGTTTCACGGCTGCCCCCCTCCGGATTTGCAACGCCCACGACAGTAAGAGTCATCAGGAGCGCGACGCAACCCAATCGCGACCCTGGCTGACCTTCACGACTCGCATCAGGGGCTTGAATCATGACCGCGCTTCAAACTTGCACCCGCATTGGCCAAAGCTTGACCCTCGTGGGCGTAATTCTGGGTTCGGCCGCCGTGATGCAACCGATCGATGGCCATTCGATCGATGCCGCGCTGGTGGCGGCCGTTGCGCCCCAAAGCGCCTCAGCCGCCCAGCCCACGCCTCCCGACAACGGTGGCCCCAGCCGCACTCAAGGTACGGGCACTCGCTAATCCTCCGGGGCGGGGGTTCCGGTTGGGGCCCTGCGTTAATGATTAAAATTTCAGTCTGAGCAAATTAATCAAAACTGGGACTGAAATTCGATGGCTATTAAGCTTTATGGCGGTGCGCGCAGCCGGGCCTCGATCGTGCAGTGGTATCTCGAAGAGTTGGGCCTAGACTACGAGTTCATTTTGCTGGACATGCAGGCCGGCGAACACCGCCAACCACCGCTGACGGAGATTAACCCCTTTGGCAAAGTGCCAGCCATTGAAGATGGCGACTTCAAATTGTGGGAATCCGGTGCGATTTTGCTCTACTTGGATGCGAAGTACGGCCCCGAAAAATCCACGGAGCAACGGGCAGTGGATCAACAATGGACGCTGTTTGCCAATTCCACCGTTGCCACCGGAATTTTTGTGGAAGCCAACCGCGATCGGGAAGCTCCGCGCTTGCTGGGCGGCATCAACGAGCTGTTAAGCCAGTCGTCCTATATCACGGGTGAAACTTTCGGGGTGGCAGATGTGGCCCTGGGGTCAATTTTGGCCTACATCCCCATGATGCTGAAGATGGATCTGTCGCCCTATCCAGCGCTGGGCGCTTACCTGAAACGGCTGAGTGAGCGGCCGGCCTTCCACAAGGCGATCGGCTCGCGAGCTTAGACAGCGCGGCCAGCCCAGGGATCGGGATCAACCTCCAGATCTCAACAAAAAAATCCCAACAAATACGCAAAGGAAAGTGGGGGCCGATCGGGCGATCGGCCCCCATGCTTCGTGCTCAATTGTCATCAACCTGAACGGATTAGGTCGATCGCGCCCCGATCGCCTGCTGGTGGGTGGCAACGGGAATCGCAAGCATCGCAGGAACTACTTGCCTTCCACAAACGCTTGGCAGCAACAGAAGGGTTGCGCGGCCGGCGCAGGCGTTGGCGTGGGGGTTGGCGCAGGGGCCGGAATCACCGTCTTGCTGCCGCAGATTACCTTTTGCAGCAGCCCCGTGAAACCGCTCAGGGCATCTTGCGAAGTGAAACCCTGCCCGCCGGTTTCCTTGGCCACACGGGCATATTCACCCTCGATTTCTTTTTTCACACTGGCCTTCACACCGGAAGTCCCCAAATAGGTGTGGACTTTCACCTTGGTTTGCTTGGCCGTGGCGATCGCCCGGTTGGCGGCTTCGATGTCTGCCTGATCCTGCTTGGCGTTCTCGTTGCCCCCTTCCAAGGACTCATCGCCCAGGAAGAAGACGGCCCGCGATGCGCCCGATCGCCAGTCAAAATTCAGGGACACATCTTCGATCGCCCTTGCGCCGTCCTCTTGGGCCCCGCCGCCGGCCACCGTGCCCACCTTGCGGCCCTTCAGCACCGATTCCGACACCTTGGCCGTTTCCGTCAGGTAATTGCGCACGGTGCGATCGAACCGCGTTCCCTTAAACACCCCCTCAATTCCCAAATAGGTCACCCGCAAATCAGAAGGGCAACTGGTTTTGGCCGCCTCGATCGCCGCGCCCACCGCCTCACTCAGGGCCGTCGCCTCATCCTTCATCGACACGCTGGAATCGATCACCACCACCAGATCCACCTTGGGAATCGTCAAGACCTCCGTGGGCGAGGGCGTTGGCACGGGGGCCGGTGCGGGAACCGGCGTGGCGGAGCCGCCCTGGCCGGTCATGGTGGCCGGAGCCAAGGTGGGCCATTGCAGCCGCTTTTGGGTTGAAACATCCCCATTGCCCCGGTGACCGGAAATGGGGCCCAGGCGGTTCGGTTGGGCTTGGCCAGCGGTCATGCCGTGGCTGTTGTAGGGATGGTTCCAGAGGTTGAAATCAAACCGATAGTGGGCCCCCTGCCAACCATTCGTCCAGTTGAAATTAATCAGTGCGCTGATATCCAGCGTGCCCGTCACCGGGTCGCTATACCAAAACGACAGCATCTTATTCGCCGTTCCGCCGGCCGACGTGCCGAAGTTGTATTGAATATCAACCCCGTCCGGCGGCCCTTCATAGGCAAAACAGCCCCGGCCATAAACCGAACCATCCGGATTCAAGGTGTGAAAAACAAAACTCGTGACCTGAGGCATAGCAGCAAATTCCTGTGAGGTTTGGGCTTGGTGATCGTGAAACGTTGGGCAGGCCGCTGACTGGTGAACCCCTAGGATTCAACGTAGGCCTGGCAGCAACAGAAGGGATGTTCAATGCGGCGCGGTGCGGGCTTGCTGCCGCAAATCACGTCTTGCAACAGGGCTTGGAAGCCCCGCAGCGCATCCTGGGAGGTGAAGGATTGACCGCCCGTTTCCCGAGCCACCCTGGCGTATTCCCCTTCAATTTCCCGGCGCACTTTGTCTTTCACCGAGGAAGTTCCAAGATAGGTATGCACCCGCACGCCAGCTTCCTTGGCCACCGCGATCGCGAGGTTGGCGGCTTCGATGTCTCCTTGATCTTGCTTGGCATCCTGGTTCCCGCCATCCAAGGACTCATCGCCCAGGAAGAACAGGGCCCGCCCAGCCCCCGGCCGCCAGTCAAAATGGCGACTCAGATCCTCGATCGCCCTTGCGCCGTCTTCTTGGGCCCCACCGCCGGCCACCGTGCCGCGTTGGCGACCCCGCAACTCGGCCTCCGCCGCTTTGGCCGTTGTGGTCAGGTATTTGCGAATGGATTGATTAAAACGGGTGTCTCGGAACGTGCCTTCAATGCCCAGATAGACCACTCGCAAGTCAGAGGGGCAATGGGCCCGAGCCGCCTCGATCGCGGCGGAAACGGCCGCATCCAGCGCCACCGCTTCGTCCTTCATGGAAACGCTGGAGTCGATCGCCACCACCAAGTCCACCAGCGGGATCGTCACGCCATCTTCTTCGATGACCTCGATCGTGGGCTGCCCGATCGCCACCCACTCCAACTTGCGCCCTTGACAGCTTCCGTCTTCCGTCGCTCCCCGGTGCGCAGACACATGACCCAGTTGATCCGGCGTTGCACCACCGGCCACCAAGCCCCGATCGAAGTCTGGCTGGGCCCAGGCGTTGAACTGAAACTGTTGCTCGCCTGCCCGATCGCTGAAACTCAAGCTCAACAGAGCGCTGAGATCCAACACACCGACGATCGGGTCGCGATACCAAAACGCCGTCAAGGTTTCCGCACTGCCCCGGCGATATTCCACCGAAGACTCGCTGCCATCCCCTAGGGTAAAGCACCCTTTTCCAAACTCAGTGCCGTCGTTGTTCAGTACCCGAAAGGTGTAGGCCTTTCCTGGGGTGGACGGTGCTGAGGTAGAAGAATCTGCTGTTGTGTTGGTTGTTTCTGCGGTTGAACTCCAGGGAATCACAACACTGGGCGTGACATCCAGCCAACCACCATCCGTGACCGTGCCCACATCCACCAGCGATTGTGCGTCCAAAAACTCCATCAACCGCTCACCATCGTCCTCAAATCGATAGTGGCAAATGCCCTGATCAGCAAAAACAACCAGGTCTGAATCTTGACGATAGACGACCTTAACAAAATTGGCTCCATCAATTTCCCAGCGGTAGCCAGGCATCGCTTCAACAATCTTTTGATTCTTCACAAATCACTTCTCCAAAAAGCACTGCAACCCTAGGGAAATACCAGGCAACTGATTCGGTCGATCGAGTCGATCGAGCTAATGGGGCTAAGAATTCTGTCGATGGGTTCTCAATTGGAATCTTGTTTGAGTGGCTAACCTGCATTCTTGGGAAATTTAGCCATCACCCTTGAATTAGCCCATGGCTTATCCCGATCGCCTTGATCTACTCCAAACGAATCTGCTTATTGGCTAATTCCAAATCAAACGGGTAATCTTCATTTCCCCCCGCAAGGGCCTTTTGGAAAGTTTCCTCATTCGCAAATTCACTGACGCGAAACCACCAATCTTCAAATACAATCACCCGCCCATCGGGACAGCGGTAGACCAAGACATGGTAGTCGTCGCGAAATTCATTGCTGAGATCAAGAACCTCACCACCCATTGCTTGAGCAGCGGTGTCTGCACTGTTCACTTTCCAATCTACTGACATGTTGCACAATCTCCAGCTTAATTGGAGGGTTGATCAGACTTTCCAATTGGACTCTACAAATTGTGCCTCAAGCTAATTGGAATTTGAGAGAAGTTAATGTTAATTTTTTCATTTTTCTGAACAATTCCGTATAAACACGCAATTAAAAATTGGCAACAATTTTCTTAAAAATAAATCATTTCATTTTTAAACATTTGCAATACAATTTTTTACAGAAAATTTCAATTAATTCCAATTGTCAATCAAGTTAATTTTTCTTTTTGTTGTAATTTTCATTATTCAATCCGAGCCGGAAATCAAGAATAATTTCTTGTGAATTTCAATTTGATTTGATTTTATTTGATGCTTAAATGCGAATAATTCAATTGTTGAAATTCATAAAACTTCCAGAAATCTCAAGATTCAATATTTTTTCTTGGTTTTAAGTCATTTTTGATAATTGTATTTTATTTTACATTGACGTTCCTGAAGAGAAAATGATGCTTGAGGTCAGAATTTTGGACTGAAAGGCCTTTAATAAAGACTAACTTTGCCTGTTGCTGGAAGCGATCCGCGATCGACTCCCGTTGACGATCGAAAGTGATCCGCCATTTTTAGGTTGGCTGGCGCTCGATCGTCTGAATTTTGAGGATGATTTGTGGTGGCTTTGGGCTGTCGCTGCCCAGCCAAAGACGAGGATCAGGGCGATCGGGGGTTTAAGTCAGGGTTGGCAATTTTTTTGACCTGTCTGCCGGGTGCTGGTGTGATCAATGATGCAGCCGGACTGAGAGAGCGATCGATCCGGTTGGAGGGCGCACATCGGTACGCCCCTGCGGACATGCCACGACTTTGGGTCGGGAAGATCAGCGATCGCGGTCTAGGTTGTGGGTGGCTGGTTTTGGCGGCGTTGGCTCTGTTTGGGGTTGCGCCACTGACGGGCTTGGCGCAGCAGCAACAACGACCACCGCAGGCTCTTTTCGAGCCGACCCACGATGACGCAAACCGTCAGCAGGGCGATCAGCCAGCTTGGGGCATTTTGGGCGATCGGGAGGGACAAGATCGGGTCGAGTTGGGCGGGCTGGGCGATCGTTTCTTGGGTCGTTTGAATGGTGTTAGTTTGGGGTTGCGAATTCATGGTGAAAACCTTGAATCATTGACTACGCAACCATTCTCAAATTGGTAATCAGCGCCCAAGTCCCCCACAAGTCCCGTCTTAGTCTGGTTTAGTCCCCTCTTGGTCTACCGACCAGGAACAGCTACAGCTATTGATCGCCCAACATGGAATCGCCACGCTCTCCCACCCCCGCCATAACTTGGAGCCAATTTTTAAGCGAGCAGGCTGATTACTACGGTCTCACACCTGAGCAAAAGGCAGCATTTCTCGTTCAGTTTGCCGAACAGAAGCGCAGCGATTCGCGTGTCCAGGCTTCTATCTCTCTGGACATTGGCGAAAACACGTTTAAGAATCACATGACCAATGTGTATAGGCGCTTAGCCGACTTCTATCCCAACCTTAAGCAAATTGTTGGCAGAGGCAAACGACAAGCAGTTCTCGTAATTTTGCGAACGGAGTTTTCGGAACGGACTCGGCCGGTTGCTCCACCTTCAGTGGAGATCCCCAGTTCTTCAACAACGCTCCCACCTCCAGCGGAAATTCCTGGTTATCCGACGGTGCGATCGCTCCTGGAGCAGGCGCGGGCGACGGTAGCGACCCACACCAGTCAGGCGTTTTATAACGGCACGTTGCCCCAGTGGGCGGATATTGCAGCGGGCTATGACGTGCGGCGCGATCGCCTCAAAGATCTCCAAGAGTTTGTGGAATCGCGGGCGGCGTTGGGTGGGGCGTTGCCGATCGCGCTGGTGTTGGGCCGATCGGGTGATGGCAAAAGCACTCTGTTGATGCGGTTGGCGGCGGAGTTGAACGATCGGGGCGATCGGGTGTTGTGGCACGAACCGAATCAGCGCAATCAGGTGGCGTTGGATTTGACGGCGCTGGCCACCCTGAAGACCGATCGGCGGGTGGTGGTGATTGTTGACGATGCCCATGCGCTGGACTTGGAGGGGTTGGAGCAGCAGGTGCGATCGCTCCACCAGTCCGGGGCGGGGTTGTTGTTGGTGTTGGGGGTGCGGCGAGAGTTGTGGCTCGGGGGTCGGCAGCTTCCCCAGTCGATCGCCCAGATTCAGCGCTTTGAGATCGATCGAGTCAGCGACGCGGAAATCGATCGCTTTTTGGAGGCCTATGAGCGGGCGGGCGAGTTGGGCAAATTAGCGAATTTGTCGCCCGCGGCCCGGGCGGCCAAGTTTCGGCAGGGGGCCGATCGCCAGTTGTTGGTGATGTTGCTGGAGGCCAAATACAACGAAAGCCTGACCAGCTATGTCAAAAAAACCCTGAACGACTTGGCGGATCGATTTGGCGAAAGAGTGGTACGGGCTTGTCAGTTGGTGGCGGCGTTGCACACATTTGATTTGGGGTTTCCGGCGCGTTTGTTGGAAACGATTTTGGATGTGGATGAGCTGGAGACCGACATTCTGGCCAAAACCGATGGCTGGTTAATTTCGGAGGGCTATGGGCGACTGATCCAAACGCGCCACCCGGTGATTGCGACGGTGATTTTTCAGGGCGATCGGGCCAAATATCGCCGTCTCAGCCAGTTTATTGACGCGGAACTGAAGCAAGCACCGGACTATTTCCTCACGCCGCGCCTGATGCACAACTTGCGGGTGCAAACCAAGACCAAGGCGCTGGACTTGCCGGTGGAGCCGCTGCGGGATGTGTTTCGGCCAGCGGTCAGTTGTTTTCCGATTCGCCGCTTTGTCTACAACATTTGGGCGGTGATGGAAAATGACCGCAAAAATTATGACCAAGCCCGCAAACTTTTTCGGGAAATTACTGAACTCGATCCAAACCACGTTCCTTCCTGGCAAGCCTGGGCGGTG
>NZ_LIRO01000127.1:0-32693 GCF_002742025.1 Limnothrix sp. PR1529 | reverse complement strand
GCTCGTATATGTGTATAAGAGACCGTCTGCGATTCATCCTCAACGGCGCGAGAGTCTCGGCAATATGCCACGCTTTAGGGGCAAGCCCAACCCGTGACCTCGATGCTGGGCCTTGCCGTTTTTGTGCCATTGCCCGCCTTGCCGCTCGTTTTATCAATCTCCGCATCTTCACAACCCTGCCCTTGTTGCCATGTTGAGCCGTCCCGATTCCAACCCCACGCCCCCACCCCCGCCATTTAAAAAGAAAAATGGGGGGCCGCGGCCATCCCTCCAGCGCATTGCCGCCACCCTGCAACTGGGCGGTTGGATTGGGTTTTGGGTGCAATTAGCCCTCGGGTTAGCCGCCATTTTGTTGTTGCTGATTGCCGTGCCGGGGCTGGCGGGCCAAGGGGCGGCCCAAGGGGTCAGCATCGGCATTTTTTGGGCCACCTGTGGCGTAATTGTGGCGGCATTCAACACGGTTTTATCCTTTCGATATACCCGAATTGCTAAGGGATTAATTCATAAAACCAACGAACCGCAACCCCGCAAAACCGAAACCGTTCAACTGTTGAGAATGGGCATTTATGCGGGCATGATTGGGGTGGTTTTAACCCTGATTGGCTCCGGTGTGGCGGTCTATGTTTTGGTCTCGAAAGCAGTATCCCAGCCGGCTGGGGTAGCCATTACCGATCCCACTAAAATTGTCCGGCCCTTGGATGTGTTTGTGGTGGTAGCTAATTTGGCGGGAATTTCTGCCAACTTTATGGGCATGGTGATTTCCCTGTGGCTCTATGACCGAATTGATCGCCCTTCCAGTTAAGAAACTGATGCATCGAGTAGACGGACAAAAACACTGATCTCATTGAGAAGATTTTTGAGAAGATTTTTATGGAAAGTGGCATGAATTTGGATTGGCTGTTGGGTGCTTTGGCCGGTGGAATTGTTTTGGGTGGGCTTTGGATGTTGGCCAGTGGAATGAAAGCGATGAATGATGAGCAAAATAAAAAATCCAAATAATCAAGAAGAGTGATTAAGAAGAGTGATTAAAAGGAACGGTTGAGAACAGCAATTCTGAGAAATTGCTGAAAAGTATCCATTTCAATCAATCATTCACTCTAGTCATCAATCTCAGTAAAATTAACACTGACAATCAACAACCCAAAACCATGAGCAACGCTGACAACTTTCGGATTGAGAAAGATTCGATGGGGGAATGGCAAATCCCCGATACGGTCTATTACGGGATTCAAACTTGCCGGGCGATCGAGAATTTCCCCATTAGCGGCCTTAAACCCTTGCCCACCTATGTTGATGCCTGTTTGCTAATCAAAAAAGCCACCGCGATCGCCAATGCAGAATTGGGCTGTATTTCGGAAGAATTAGGCCAAGCGATCGTGCAAGCGGCCGATGAAATTTTGCAAGGTCAATTGCGCGATCAATTTGTGGTGGATGTTTACCAAGCGGGGGCCGGCACTTCCCATCACATGAATGTGAATGAAGTTTTGGCCAATCGAGCCTTGGAACTGTTGGGCGATCGCAAGGGCAACTATGGCCGCGTCAGTCCTAATGATCACGTGAATTATGGACAGTCAACCAATGATGTGATTCCGACAGCCATTCGGATTGGGGGGCTGTTGGCGCTCGATCGCACCTTGTTTCCAGCCCTCAAAAAGGCGATCGCCGCCATGGAAGCCAAGGCGATCGCTTTCCAAGAAATTGTTAAATCTGGCCGCACCCACTTGCAGGACGCAGTGCCCGTGCGATTGGGCGAAAGCTTCCGGGCTTGGGCTTATATTTTGCGCGATCATGAGCGACGAATTACCACAGCGGCGGAAGATTTGCGCGTCTTGGGGTTGGGCGGCAGCGCTGCGGGAACCGGGATGAACACCCATCCGCAATATCGCTTCCGAGTCGCTGAATTACTCTCAGAATTGATTGGGCAACCGTTGCGATCGGCTCCCCATTTGATGGCGGCCATGCAAAGTATGGCTCCTTTTGTGAATGTGTCCGGTTCGATTCGGAATTTGGCTCAGGATTTGGCCAAGATTTCCCATGATTTGCGCTTGATGGATTCGGGGCCCAAAACCGGATTTAAGGAAATTCAACTGCCGCCTGTGCAGCCAGGATCGTCAATCATGCCGGGTAAATATAATCCGGTGATGGCGGAGATGACTTCAATGGTTTGTTTCCAAGTGATGGGCTACGACCAGGCGATCGCCCTGGCAGCCCAGGCGGGGCAACTGGAATTGAATGTGATGATGCCGTTGATTGCCTACAATCTGATTCAAAGTATTGAGATTTTGGGCAACACGATCGCCGCTTTGAGTGATCGCTGTTTGGTGGGCATTGAAGCCAATCCCGATCGCTGTTTGCACTATGCCGAGGGGAGCTTGGCCCTGGTGACGGCGCTGAATACGCACATTGGCTATTTGAATGCCGCTGCGATCGCCAAAGAATCCCTAGAAACGGGTAAATCTCTGCGCCAATTGGTTTTGGAAAAGGGGCTAATGGATGAAGCCCAGTTAGCAGAAGTGCTGGATTTGGAAACCATGAGCCAAATGCCGAATCCAACGGTCTAGGGTTTGAACGGCTCGATCGCCCGAATTGTGCTAATTGTGCTTTGGGTGGTGCAGTTGGCAGCCCAGTTTTGAGCGAAGTTGCTAACGGTGCGATCGAGCCGTTTAGATGATTATCCTGGATGATTACTAAGGCTAAGTTACCTCGGCCCTGATTGACAAATTCTGGTGATTCCGGTGATCAACCTCGGTGATCAATGTAGGTCTTGAGTCATACTTCTAGTTTCTAAAATTAGGTAAATTAACCGTGGATCCAAAGGCGATCGAGATTTATTTTCCCTGCCGACAATTTACAAAACCAACCGGCGGCGTACAGATGATCTATCGCCAGGTGGATTTGTTGAATCAGTCGGGATTTTCCGCAGCAGTTTTGCACAGAGAAGCGGAATTTCGTTGTCAGTGGTTTCCCAACAAAACACGCATCCTCGGGGGAATTTTGACCATTAACCCCGATCGCAGCATTGTGGTTGTGCCCGAGGTCTATGAACAGGCGGAATATGCCAAGCTGCCCAAAGATATTCCCTTTGTGATTTTTAATCAAAATGTCTATTACACATTTGATAAATTTTCAGTGAATTTTGAAGAAGAATATTTGCCCTATGCTGATCCGAATTTATTAGGCGTGATTGTTGTTTCTGAAGATAGCAAAAACTATATTCAAACGGCTTTCCCGCAAGTTAAGGTTCACCGGGTTCGGTGTAGCGTTGATCCGGAGCTATTTTATTTTCCTGAACGAAAGACCAATCAAATTTGCTTCCTGGCGCGCAAAAATTTCATGGATGTTCAGCAGGTTTGCCAAATCTTGCGCCATCGCGATCGGCTCCAGGGATTTCAATTGGTGCGAGTGTTGGATTTGCCGCAGGCGAAATTAGCAGAAATGATGCGAAATTCGGCAATTTTTATGAGTTTTGGTGATCCAGAAGGGTTTGGCTTACCGGCGGCGGAAGCGATGGCGGCGGGCTGTCTCACGGTGGGTTATCACGGCCGCGGCGGGCGGGAATTTTTCAAGCCGGAGTTTTCTTACCCGATCGAGCGGGGCGATATTTTAGGATTTGTCCAGGCGGTTGAACAGGCGATCGATGATTGGGTTAACCGTCCCGAGGCCACAATCGCCAAGGTCAAACAAGCATCGGCCTATATTCGCAACACCTATTCTTTGGCTAATCAAACGGATGATGTGGTGGCAGCTTGGTCAGCCATCCTAGGGCGTTTTCCGGGGCAATCTTTACCCAAGCCCCCTAATGTCAGTCAACCAACCCAGGATTCCAGTCAACCAACCTATGATTTAAATCAGGCGATTGCTCCGCCCTCGATTATTTTCTAACCCCATTTCGACCCTTAATTTCGATCATTTCGATCCCTCTTTTCAACCATTGCCCCCCAAAACACCAGGAGAAACGCCGATGGTTCCCGTTAGCTTGCTCAGTGCCACTAGCTATGATTTGGATCTGTTGCGCGAAAAAGTTGTGGCCCTGTTGGAACCCTTGGGCGGGATGGCGGCCTTTGTACAGCCGGGCGATCGGGTGCTGTTGAAACCCAACCTCCTGACCGGATCGCGACCCGCCAAAGAATGCACGACTCGCCCCGAGCTGGTGCAGGTGGTGGCGGAGTTGGTGTTGGCGGCCGGTGGAAAACCCTTTTTGGGCGACAGTCCCGCCTTTGGCAGCGCGGCCGGCGTGGCCAAGGCCAATGGCCTGGCCCCGATCGCCCAACGCTTGAACATCCCAATCGTGGAATTTCGGGGCCAGCGCTACGACAGCCTTAGCGGCGAATTTGGTCACCTGCGCTTGAGCAAGGAAGCGATGGATGCAGATGTGGTGATTAATTTGCCCAAGGTGAAATCCCACTGCCAATTGACGATTACGCTGGGGGTGAAGAATCTGTTTGGCTGCGTGCCGGGCAAGCTGAAGGCCTGGTGGCATTTGGACGCGGGAAAAGACGTGGCTCGGTTTGGGCGCATGTTGGTGGAAACGGCGCGGACGATCGACCCCGACTTGACGATCGTGGATGGAATCATTGGCCATGAGGGCGACGGCCCCAGCAACGGTGAACCGCGCCTGTTGGGGGTGTTGGGTGCATCGGCTAATGTGTTTGCGCTCGATCGATCCTTGGCGGATATCTTGCAGGTGGATCCGGCAACCGTGCCCACCTTGGCGGCGGCGGGAGTCTTGGGTGTTTGTCCGGCCCCGGAACAGGTGACCTATCCTTTGCAGCGGCCGGCGGACTTGGCGATCGAAGATTGGCGCTTATCCAGCTTCCTGATGCCGATCGATTTTGGGTTGCCTCGGGTGATTCGTTCTACCTTCAAGCACCTTTACATCAAGCTGTTTAAGGAACGCTTTGCCCCGGCGGAAACTTCGGTGCGATCCTAAGCCGTTCCTAGCCGTTCCTTAACGCCGCTAGTTTTTGGTTGTTTTCTGGTTTTTCTCTGGTCTTTGCCAGTTGTTGCATGGCTCCTTTTGCTGACGAAACCCTGCTGTTTGAACCCGCTGAACCGTTGCCCCAGGCCCTGCCCACGGTGTTTGCCTTTCCGAACACCTATTCCGTCGGCATCACCAGCTTGGGCTATCAGGTGGTCTGGGCGATGTTGGCGGCGCGGCCGGAGTTGGCCGTGGCACGGTTGTTTACGGATGCACGGGAGCCATTGCCCCGATCGCCCGCCCTGGTGGGGTTTTCCATGTCCTGGGAACTGGATTACGTCAATGTGATGGCGTTGCTGGAGGATTTGGACTTGCCGCTCCATGCGGTCGATCGCACCGATGAGCACCCGATCGTGTTTGGGGGCGGGCCGGTGCTGACGGCGAATCCCGAACCCTTCGCGGCCTATTTTGACGTGGTGCTGTTGGGTGATGGGGAAATTTTGATTGATGCCCTGGTGAATGAGCTGCTAGAACAGCGCGATCGCCCCCGGGCCGATCGATTGGAAGCCCTGGCCCAAGTGCCGGGTCTGTATGTGCCGCAACTGTACGCCGTGGAGTATCACGACCCCACGGGCCCGATCGCCGCCATTCGCCCCCTGAGCGATCGGATTCCCGCCACCGTCAGCAAGCAAACCTATCGTGGCAACGCCCTTTCGGTGTCCACGGTGGTGACTCCGCGTGCCGCCTGGGAAAACATCTTCATGGTGGAAACGGTGCGCAGTTGCCCGGAACTGTGCCGGTTTTGCTTGGCCAGCTATCTCACCCTGCCCTTTCGGACGGCGGACTTGGAAGGCTCCTTGCTGCCGGCCATTGATCGGGGACTGCAAGCCACCAACCGAATCGGCCTGCTCGGCGCTTCGGTGACCCAACATCCTGAATTTGACAGTCTGCTCGATCGCCTGGCCGGAACCGCCTACGAACAGGTGCGGCTCAGTGTGGCTTCGGTGCGCACCAACACGGTTACGGAAAAGCTGGCCCGCGTTTTGGCCAGCCGCGATTGCAAATCAATCACCGTGGCCGTGGAAAGCGGTTCGGAAACGGTGCGGCAAATCATCAACAAAAAGTTGGCCACCGAAGCGATCGAACAGGCCGCCGTGAACGCCAAAGCGGGCGGCCTCAGCGCCCTCAAGCTTTATGGCATGGCCGGCATTCCCGGAGAAACCCCCGACGACATCGAAGCCACCGCGGCCATGATGCTGCGGCTCAAAAAAGCTGCCCCGGGCCTGAAATTAACCCTTGGTTGCAGTACCTTTGTGCCCAAAGCCCACACTCCCTTTCAGTGGTTTGGGGTGAATCGGGATGCGGAAAAGCGATTGAAATTGCTGCAAAAGCGCCTGCGTTCCAATGGCATTGACTTCCGCCCCGAGAGCTATAACTGGTCAATTATTCAGACGCTGATTTCCCGGGGCGATCGCCGGTTAACCCCCCTGTTGGAACTGGTGCGAGCCTATGGGGTGGGCGACACGGACAACCCCGATCGGGTATCCCTGGGCAGTTACCGGCGAGCCTTCAAGGAACTGCGCGATCGAGTGCCCCCGCTGGATCATTATGTGTTTCGCAACTGGGATTTAGGGGAAGTGCTGCCCTGGGAACATCTCCATGGGCCTTTGCCCGCCGCCACCCTGAAAAAACACCGAGCGGAAGCCGTGGCCCTAATGCCCGATGCTGCCGTGATTTCGCCGTGATTTCGCCGTGATCGTCCTTGCCTGGATTTTGTTTGGACTAGCGATCAATCAGCGATGGGATCACGACTCCCTTGCTGCTTCGTTGCCGAACATTGCGGGTTGTTGATTTTCCGTTACCGGGAGCGATCGCCCATGAAACAATAAAAACCGCACGTCAATGCTCAACGCCCGCCTGTTGCCATGACCCTCGCCTCATCACCCTCCGAATCCGGTCAAGCACCCCTCGGCCACAAAAAAGCTCGCGCCCTCAAGCCCGGTAGCCGTCGCCCCGCCAAGGATTTGTGCAGTGAATGCGGTCTGTGCGACACCTACTATGTGCATTACGTCAAAGAGGCCTGCGCCTTCATTAATCAACAGATTGCCGAGCTGGAAACCCAGGCCCACGGCCGCAGCCGCAATCTGGAAGTCGAAGATGACATCTACTTCGGCGTGCATCAGGAAATGATGGCCGCGCGCAAAACCGAGCCGATCGAGGGGGCCCAATGGACCGGCATCGTTAGCTCGATCGCGATCGCCATGCTCACCAGCGGCAAAGTGGAAGGGGTCGTCTGTGTGCAAAACACCCCGGAAGACCGCTTCCAACCCCAACCGGTGATTGCCACCACCCCCGAAGAAATCTTGGCTGCCCGGGTGAACAAACCCACCCTTTCGCCCAACCTGTCTGTTTTGGAACAGATTGAACAATCGGGCATGAAGCGGTTGTTGGTGATTGGGGTGGGCTGCCAAATCCAAGCCCTGCGAGCTGTCCAAGACAAGCTAGGCCTCGAAAAGCTCTATGTGCTCGGCACGCCCTGCGTGGACAACGTGACCCGGGCCGGCCTGCAAAAATTCCTCGACACCACCAGCCGATCGCCCGACACCGTGGTCTATTACGAGTTCATGCAGGATTTCCGGGTGCATTTCAAGCACGAAGACGGTTCCACGGAAACAGTGCCCTTTTTTGGCCTGAAAACCGATCAATTAAAGGACGTGTTTGCCCCCTCCTGCATGACCTGTTTTGATTACGTCAACTCCCTCGCGGATTTGGTGGTGGGCTATATGGGTGCGCCCTTTGGTTGGCAGTGGCTGGTGGTGCGCAATGAAACGGGCCGCGAACTGTTGGAAATGGTGCGCGACCAAATCGAAACCCAACCGGTGATGTCCCAAGGGGAGCGTCGGGCCGCCGTCCAAAACAGCATTCCCGCCTACGACAAGGGGGTCACGATTCCCATGTGGGCGGCTAAGTTGATGGGTTTGGTGATCGAGCGGGTGGGGCCCAAGGGTCTGGAATATGCTCGTTTCTCGATCGACTCCCACTTCACGCGCAACTATCTCTATGTCAAGCGCCACTATCCTGAAAAGCTAGCGGAGCATGTGCCCGCCTACGCCCAAAAAATTGTGGAGCAATACCAATTACCGGACTAGAACCGATCGTCGGATAGTCTGAAATCCTGATTCCACCCTGACGCGATCGCGGTGGCAAGGTGCCCAGAGGGTGTCTTTGTTTAGCCCGAAATCCCTAGATCTGCCGTTAATGGGAGCTGGCTCAGGGGTTGGTGGGTGCTTGGTTCGGAATCAACAGCCGCAGGGTTGAAAAGCCCAAAACCAGCAGGAATAACACTAGCCCGATCGCGCAGGCATAGCTCATTTCTAGGTTTTCAAAGGCCTGTTCATAGAGGTAATAGACCACGGTTTTGGAGCTGCTGCGGGGGCCGCCTTGGGTCATGATGAACACCTCTTCAAAGACCTTGGTGGCGGAAATGGCGGAAATGGTGGCCACCAACAGCCAGTAAGGGCGCATCAACGGAACCGTAATATCCCAATGTTTGCGCCAACCATCGGAGCCATCGAGGGCGGCAGCTTCGTAAAGGTCGGCGGGAATGGCTTGCAGTCCGGCTAAATAAACCACCATGTAATAGCCGAGGCCTTTCCAGACCGTGACGGCCATGACGCTCCAAAGGGCCCATTGGGGACTGGTCAGCCAGGGAATGGGACGAGAAACAAGGCCAAGACCGGTGAGCAGTTGGTTCAGCAGGCCATTTTCCGCATACATCCAATTCCAGGCAATGCCGGCCACCACGCTCGACACAATCACGGGCACATAATAGGCGGCGCGAAACCAACGGATCCCCGCTAGTTTTTGGTTCACCAAAATGGCCAAACCCAAGGGGGCGATCGTCAGGATGGGGACGACGGTTAATAGGTAGACGATCGTTTGGCCCAGGGTTTTCCAAAACAGCCGATCGCCCCACAGGCGCAGGAAGTTGGCCCCGCCCACCCAGCGCGGCGCTTCGGTCAGGTCGTAGTCATAGCGCGTGAAGCTGAGGTAAAAGGCTTGCAAGGCCGGGTAGAAGGTGGTGATGGTCAAGACGACCAAGGCCGGCAGCAGGAATAGATAGGGCGTGAGCAGGGCCCATTGGCGATCGCTCAGGGATTTTCGGGGTAACTGGAACATGGGCAAGGTTCCCAGTATGTGGACTGTTGAATTGAACTGAATTGAACTTCTAACTTTTCGTTTTTACCAACTGCTTGCCTTTTACCTTTTGCCTTTTGCCTTTTTCTTTTTACCCTTTGCTTTTGCCTTTTTGCCTTTTGTTCTTTGCTTGTTAACTAACGCACCAAAGGCGATCGCTTCCGTTTCAAAATTTCCCCATAGAGGGCTTCGAGTTGGTTGAGGTTGCGATCGAGGGTGTAGCGTTCCAAAACACGCTCCCGGGCCCGCTGGCCCAGCAAGGCGGTGATTTCCTCATGTTCTGCCAGCATGGGCAGCAAGGTTCGCAATTGTCCATAGACTTTTTGCGGATTGAGGCGAATTCCGGCTCCCTGTTCGATCGCCTCGCCATCGGCCCCCACCTCCGTTGCCAAGCAAGCAACCCCGCAGGCCATCGCCTCCAGCAACGAGAGGGACAACCCTTCCACTAATGAGGGCAGCACAAACACATCGGCGGCCCGCAAGATGTCGATCCGGCGACTTTCGTTAGCCACATAGCCCATCCATTCCACCCCATGCTCGGGACCGTAGAACGCTTGGAGGGAAGCTTTCAGGGGGCCGCTGCCAACGATCGCCAGTTTGCAATGGCTGGGCATTTTCGCTTTTTTCCAAGCCTTCAGCAGGGGTTCAACGTTTTTCTCTTGCGCCAGACGGCCCACATAAACAAACAGGCGATCGCATCCCAATTCCCGTTTCACAGGCGAGGGGCCGGGGGCATATTTGAGCACATCAACTCCATTGGGAATCACCGCCACTCGATCGCCCTCAACCCCCAGCTTAATCAGCATGTCGCGCTGAATTTGGGAGAAAACGATCGTGCAGTCATAACTGGCTAAAAAGGGTGCATAGAGTTGATAGGTTAGTTGTTGAGTGCCGGAGGTGAAATTACGCAGTTTTTGATCGAAAGCAGGATGAAAGGTAGAAATTAGCGGCAACTGTAATTCGTCGCAAATTTCTGGCAACACAAAATCCAACGGCGAAAGGGTCAAGGATGCATGGAGCAAATGGGGACGCAACCGGCTGAGAGATTGCGTCAAAACCTTGCTGGCCCCAAAGGTGGGCAACGTATAAATTTGGGATTTATAGAGATAGGGAAGCGGGACTTCTTTCACATCCCGCTGCGCTTCGTCTTCGGTTTCTTCTTCTTGGGCAAAGTGTAAAAAGCTCACCTCATGGCCCCGATCGCGTAATGCGTTCGTGATCTCTCGGCTGTAGGTGACGTTGCCGCAAAATGGAGATCGTTTACCCAACCAAGCGACGTGCATGGAATCCGAAAACCTGAATTAGCGAGAATGATTGGGCTAATGAATTGGTGAATTCACCCAATCAAGAGGAACTCAACAACGGAAATTTAACAGCAGAGATTTAAAAACAAGAATTCAACAACAAGAATTCAGTAACACAAGTTCAACAACACAAACTCGGCCGCAGAAATTCAGCAACGGAAATTTAACAACGCAAACTCGGCAACACAAACTCAGCAACACAAATTCAAAAACAAGATGCATACCGGGAGAATGCTTAGGTCGATCGCGGCAAACTCGTAACGGAAATATACCAGGTTGCTACGCCGCCTGCGATTGCCAAAACGGCCAACAACAGCAGCACCGCAGGCAACCCCCAATAGGCTTCGGCCACGCTGGAGAGGGCCAGGGGCAAACTGAGGGCCACGTTCACAGCGTTGTTTTGTAAGCCAAAGACTTTGCCGCGCATTTCTTCGGGGGTTTCGTGCTGGATGGTGGTTTGCATGGGGATGCCCACGAAGGCGGCGGCGGCTCCCAAACAGACGATCGCGGTCACTGCGCCCCAGAGGTGGGTGGTGGTGCTGGCGAGGGCCACGAGGGCCGCTCCCATGCCAAAGGAACCGAAGAGGGCCGATCGGGTGTAGGGCCAGCGGCTGCCAAATTGACCCAGCAGCAAGGCTCCCACCCCTAAGCCTGCACTCCCGGCCGCCAACAGCAACCCAAATTGGGAGGCTTTGATGTTGGGGATCACTTCCGCCATCCGCACGGCCAAAACCGCCAGGGCCGCGAAGATCGAAAACAGGATCGTGAGTTGAATCAGGGCGTTGCGGATCACGGGGCGATCGAGCAGATAGCGAAACCCGTCGCGCAAATCTTCCAGGACGTGGGGACGTTCGATCGTTTTGTCTTCGGGAGCTTCGCCGGTTTTCATCCACAGCAGCAGAGCACCCGCGATCGCGTAGCTGCCGCCAATTAGCAGTTCTTGGCCCAGGTTTTCCCCTAGCCCCCAACGGGCAACCAGATGATTGGCCAGGGCCAGCAGCGGTTCTCCCACGGCAAACCCCACGATCGTGGAGGCCATCATGGTGGTGGTGTAGAGGGAGTTGGCCGACAGCAGGTGTTGCGGCGGCACGATCAGGGGAATGGTGGCTTGCTCGGCGGGGGCAAAGTATTGGGTGAGGGTGGAAACGCAAAAGGTCATGGCCAGCAAGGCCCCAAAGCCGATCGGGATGCCCATCACCTCCGGGCCGTCGGCCGTCAGGGCCAACACCACCGGCAAGGCCAACACCAACAGCCCGCGCACCACATTGGTGACCACCAGCACGGTTTGTTTTTGCCATCGATCGACATAAATTCCCGCCAGGGAACCGAACAACACTGCCGGAATGGTGAAGGCGATCGTGATGGCGGAAACCCAGCCGCTGATGGTTTGGCCGGGTTCTTGGAACCGGGCAGCCACGATCGCGATCGCCATGATCAGATAAACCTTATCCGCCAGTTGCGAAAACACCTGCCCACTCCACAGGGCCAGGAAGTTGCGGTTTTTCAGCACCGGCAAGAATCCCGTTTCTTCGGGATCGGTGGGGGCGGGTTCGAGTCCTTTTTCCTTGGCCAGGCGAGCTGCCTCGATTGCTGCCTGGTCATGGCCCGCCCCATGCAGCACCAGTTCAGCCAACTCGTCCACCTCTTCCGTGAGCCGTTTTTTCAGGGGCAACGGTTGGGGGGCCGGCTGGCTCTTGTGCAGTTCCGCTGGGGGCGTGTCGGGTTGGGACGAAGTGGGGGACATGGGCGATCGGGGAAAAGATGGCAAGCGATAGAATCGAGTCGGCAACGGGCCCTAAACCGGTGGTTTGTGGAGAGTTACACCAAAGCAGGCGGGGCCAGGGCCGTGTTCAGGTAGGTTTCCAGGGATTTGGCCGATCGAATCCCCTGTCCAAAATGATATTGGGCATAGTGCCGTAACAGACGCTCCAGCCGCTGCCAATGGCGCAGGGGATCGGCCAAGGTTGCCCGATCGCCCGGTGGTGACGCTGCAAATAAATCATTTAGGCTTTGCCACTCGGTGGCCGTTAAGCGTAAGGGCGAAAACTTGACCGAGACTCCCGAACTGGGCAGCACTCGTGTGGGTTGCCGCGCCGCCAACCAGGCCATCGCCTCCGGATTGTCCAGGGCTGCCAGGTCGATCGCCCCACCCGCAGCGGCACTGAATCCCACCCGCCAATGGGGATCTGTCCAATCGGGGGCGATCGGGCGTTCCGTTAGATTGCATTGGCCCAACTGCGGAGCCACCCCCGCCACCGCCAACAGGCGACCAATCCCGGCACAGAGGATTGGCAACAACTGACCCAAGGCCACCACCCGATCGCTCGGTAAAGGCAGCGCCTCCAATGCATGGAGATCCTCATTCAGGGTGGTGAACAGATCCGGTTGAGGATGACCATCCAACGCCTGAGCCAAGGCCAACTCGGCCCAATATTGAGCCGTCATCAGCTTCCCCAAATCCCTTGTTAGGCCCGCATAGGCCGTGATCGATTGGGCTTGGGCAATGCGATCGAGACTGCGCCCTCGGCCCACCAACAGCTCATTCACCACAAACAAATTGCTGCGGCCCCCAATTTTCGATTTTGGCTTGCGTGCGCCGGGGGCCACCGCCCGAATTAATCCAAATTCCAGGGTCAAAATTGTGAGCAACAGATCCGACTCCCCCAAAGGCACGCCCTTGAGGTTAATGCCCGTCGCCTGGTAGGTGCGGGAATGGTTCATGCGGTGGGCGGCTCCTCCGTTTCAGCAGCCCAACTGGCCGAGCGATCGCGTCGCAAGAAGTCCACCCCGCGTGATGTGCCCAAACGAGTGGCCCCGGCTTCAATTAGGGCGATCGCCTGATCCGTGGTGTGGATGCCGCCGGCCGCCTTAATCCCAATCCGGCCCCGGGTCCAATCCTTCAGCAACCGCACATCTTCGATCGACACGCCCCCATTCCAGCCCGTGTGGGTTTTCAGGAATGCCGCCCCCGCATCCATGGCAATTTCCACCGCCAATTGTCGCTCTGCCGACTCCAGCAGCGACCACTCCAAAATTACCTTCACCAACGCGCTGGCGCTGGCCATCTCCACAATTTCCGCAATTTCCCGATGCACCGCGTCGGCCGCACCGGCCTTCAGCCAACCCAAATTCAGCATCACCTCCAACTCCCGCGCCCCCTGCTCCAGGGCTTCTTCCGCCTCTGTGCATTTGGTTCGGGTGGTGGTGGCTCCGGATGGAAACCCGATCGGGCAAATCACCACCGGTCGCCGATTGTGCAACAACGACACCGCCTGGCGCACGTGGGTGGGCATCACACAAACGCCCGCAAAACCGAAGCGATCGGCCTCTGCGCACCACTGCTCCACATGCTGCGGCCCCGCCGCCGGGTGCAACAGCGCATGGTCAATGTGTTGGGCCAGGTCAATGGTTTCAGCCAGACGCTGATTCGTCTGTTCGTCAAAAGCAAGGGTCATCAAGGTTAATCCACTGGATCCACCGATCCAAAGGCAGGGCCACAACGGTCAGGATTTCCCTATTTTGTCGCAGATTTGACGCGATCGGGCCGCCCCAGCCCCATCACCCGCTGGCCTCATCCCGATCGGGCGATCATTCAACCTACATTTCGGATTCAGTTGGTTTGCTCCTCAGGAAGGGGTTAAATCCCAATCGATAAGGTCACAATTCCTAGTGATCTCGATCAATATCCCAAGCGGTCGCAATTCCCTATACTTCTCAAACCTCATTAAAACTCGAAGTTGATGCGTTAATCGGCACTCAAAAATATCAACACTGACAATGACTTGACCGTTCACTAATCAGCCTTGTCAACTGCTCGATCGCGCTTATCCTCTTGGCCAGATCAGTCCAAGATTGACTGATCAATCATTCACAGATCAGCAATTCACGGATCAATCGCCACGGATCATCCTGAATTCTCATGCTAGCTGATGAACAACCAAGAAACCCAAGGTAGCTTTCGATCACAGCCCTGGCTGGCTGCTGAATGATCACTCAAGTTATCGTTGCCAAAAAATAATTTGAACCCAGAATTCAAATCATTAACAACAGCAATTCTAATGATTGCCAAAATATTAGCCTAGGTTTAATTCGAGATAAATACTTTAAAAATCTTCTTGTAGATTTTTCTTGCTTCGTTTTTCGTGCAAGAAGGTCGATTTTTATACATTGTCCGTGTATTCTTGTATATTGAGTATGTTGCCATGTGCAGTTTGTGATCTACATCTCTTCTCGTTTTGGATATTGACTGACAAATTTTTGCTGCCTGTTGAAGTGAATTGGCTACGGACGTTGATTGTTTAAGCCCCTACCGACAGAATCAAGCCCCTAACCATGATTCATCTGTCAACGCTTTTTCGAGTTTCCCAGGCGATCGCTCGCACCATTGAAATCAACGAGCTGCTACAAGTGTTATCCAGCCATGTTCTGGAATATTCAGGAGCAGAAAAATGCGCTCTCCTTCTATTGCAAGACGGCGAGTGGGAACTGCGAGCCTTGGCAGATTCTCGAGGGGTGCAGCTAACAACGCTGCCTCTTGCATATAGCCAAGATGTGCCCAGTAAGCTCATTCAATACGCAGAAACGCACCTAAACCCAATTGCCATTGAAAACCTTTGCACTGATTTGCCTGTAATTGGCAATTATTTAAAAACTCATCGCCCTCAAAGTTTGCTTTGCTTGCCATTGCTGAACCAAGAGACTCTGCTGGGCATTTTATATCTGGAACATCGATCGGCTCAGGGACTCTTTACGGACGATCGGCTCATGGTTTTGGATTGCTTGGCGAACCAAGCCGCGATCGCCCTAGATCATGCAAGGCTTTACCAAACCGTGCAGCGCAATGAATCTCGTTTGCGTGCCGTGTATGAGTCTAATAATGATGCAATTATGCTCCTGAGCGAAAAGTGCTTTGTGGATTGTAATTCGGCAACATTGGCTATCTTTCAGTGCCCAGCAAAATCAGAATTTTGTGGTAAGCATCCTTCGCAAATTTCTCCGGAATATCAACCCAACGGGCGCTTATCGAGCGAGGCTGCGACTGATCATATTGTGACGGCACTCACCCGGGGCTATGACCGTTTTGAGTGGCAACATTGCCGCTGGGATGGCTCGGAATTTATTGCCGAAGTGCAGCTCTGCCGAATGGAAATAGATGATCAGGCAATTTTGCAAGCGATCGTTCGGGATATTAGCGATCGAAAGGCCGTGGAGGCGGCCATTCGCCAAAAATCTACAGAACTGGAACAGGCACTCTTGCAACTGCAAAAGACACAATTACAACTGGTGCAAATTGAAAAAATGTCGGTTTTGGGAAATTTGGTGGCAGGGGTAGCCCACGAAATTAATAACCCGATCGGGTGCATTGTGGGCAATGTTAGCGTTATGCAGAATTACGTCATCGACTTGATGGAAACCTTGGATCTCTATCAAGCAAATTTCCCTGAGCCGGGCATCACCATTGAACAGCAATTAGATGCGATCGACCTGGACTATTTGCGGCAAGATGTGCCGGATGTGATGCAAGCCATTAAGGATTCAGGCGATCGAATTGCCGCCATTAGCCAGAGTCTGAGAACATTTTCGCGAACAGATGGGGCTGAAAAGCAACTCTTTAATGTGTGTGATGGGCTTGATAGTACGGTTTTGATCTTGCGACATCGGCTCAAGGCCAATGAGCAACGACCGAAAATTGAAGTGGTGACCCACTATGACCAACTGCCGGAAATTAACTGTTTTCCGGGGCAACTCAACCAGGTTTTCATGAATATTTTGGCCAACGCGATCGACGCGATCGATGAATTGAGCGAAGGCAGAAGTTTTCAAGAACTAGCCCAATCGCCGCACCAAATTACGATTAGCACAAGGGCGATCGAGTCGGGAATTCAAATTACGATTGCGGATGATGGGCCGGGGATGCCCCCTGAGGTACAGCGGCGAATTTTTGACTATATGTTCACCACCAAAGAAGTGGGCAAAGGAACCGGCTTAGGGTTGGCCATTGCCCATCAAATTGTGGTGGAAACCCATGGCGGGACGATCGATTTGCAATCCCAAGTGGGCGAAGGCAGCACATTCACGCTCACTTTGCCCTGTTGAAGGCCGGGCGAAAGGCTCGATCGAGAACTGGAGAGGATGTCTGAGTGGGTCTGAGCTTTGGGGCGATCGGCAGAGGCTACGCCGCAGGGGTGGGCGTGAGTTGCCCTTGCTGAAGCTGCCAACAGCGATCGGCCACATCCAAAAGATCACTGGGATCATGGGTGACCACCAACAAAGTCCAGTGAGCCTTCAATCGCGACAGCAGACCGGCCAACTGTTGCCGCATGGACCAATCCAACCCGGCGGTGGGTTCGTCCAACAGCAAAATGCTCGGTTGGCGAATCAGTTGCACCGCCAGAGCCAAGCGCCGTTGCTGGCCACCGCTGAGGGTGTAGGGCGAAATATTCAGGGCTAACTGTTCCAACCCCACAGCGGCCAGAGCCTCGTGAATTTGCTCTGAACTAATTTCCGGGTGGCCCAGCCGCAACTCTTCGAGCACGGTGGAGCCGCAAAAATGCCGCTCAGGAAATTGAAACACCAACCCCGCTAACTGTTGCAGGGACTCGGGAAATAGGGGGCGATCGCGCCACAGCACTTGTCCGCTGGTTTGGCTGGCCAAGCCGGCCAAGATTTCCAACAGGGTGCTTTTACCGGAACCGCTGGGGCCAATCACCAAGGTCAGTTGTTGGGGAACCAATTCCAGATTCACTTGGTGCAAAATGGCCTTGGCGGCGGCGGCGGGGTGATAGCTAACGGAGTCCAAACGCAGCATGGAAGAAAGGGGGCGCGGAGGTGGATCGGGCCCTATTGTAGGGGGCTACTCAACGGCTCGAATGAATGATTCAACGCATGTTTGATTGTTCGATCCGATATTTCGATACGTTCAGGAGTGATGGTTATGGATCTCGGCCGCTTTGTTGCTCAAGGGCGATCTCCTTTGTCGGCCGATCGCGCTCGAAAGCGATCGACTCGGCCCCGCCTGTCCCGATCAAGATCAAGATCAGTGGCCTGGCTGGCTGGGGCGATCGGGCTGTTCTGGGGCTGGGGGGCTTGGCCGGCCGGGGCGGATCCGTTCCGATCCCAGAATCCTCGCCCCGTGGGCGATCGGGCTGAAGCGGCCTTCGTCATGCTGTTCAAAAATGGCAATTATCCCGTCGCTCGCCGTTTAGCCCAAGAGGCGATCGCCCAAGAACCCCAAGAGCCTTTGGGCTATGCCTTAGCCGGTGCATTGGCCTATCTCGATGGTCAGTGGGATCAGGTGCAAACCGCCGCCAATCAGACCCTTACCGCTGCCAACACCCTCAAAACCACTGATGCCCTGCGCGGTAATCTCTACATCGGCGTGGGACATTTCTTGGAAGGGGCGTTTATTGTGTCCGAAGGTGGTCGCGGCCCCCTTCAGGGCGCACCAGAAGCCTTGGCCAAACTGTCCCAGGTTAACGAAGCCTTGGATGCAGCGGCGGCCATCAGTCCCAACGATCCGGAACTGAACTTGATTCGGGGATCGCTGGATGTGTTGTTGGCGGATAATTTGCCCTTTGGCAATGTGGATGGGGCTGTGAACTCCCTCCAGCGGGGCAGCCCCGACTATGTGGTCGATCGCCTGTTGGCGGCCATTTACCGCCGTCGCAAAAACTTTTCCCAGGCGATCGCCTCAGTCGATCGCGCCTTGGCCAAGAGTCCCCAAAATCCCGACCTTTGGCATTTAAAAGGGCAAATTCTCTACGAACAAGGACGCAGCAGCCAAAATCTTGATTTGCTGAAGCAATCGGAAGCCCTGTTTTTGCAGGTGTTGGCCCAGCGGGAGCAAATGCCCCGCGCTGTGATTCGGCACTTGGAAAAAAACGAGTTGCGGCGAGTGCAGCGGGAAATTCGCAACCTGCGCGGCTAATTTAGACCTCTGATTGGAATCACTATGTCGCCGATATAAAACCGGTACAAGATCGGCACGCCATCAGCACGCGATCGACCAGGCCTGACAAAAAAAGAAGGGGCCGAAGCCCCCTGCTGAATGGGTACTGAATCCTGAATCTTGCTGAAATCTTGCTGAATTGATGATTTGCACCAGATCGATCGACCTGTTTGGGCGATCGAATCAGCCTTAGCGGCGACCCATATCCCGGGCCATATCCTTGAAGCCATTCAGGCTGGGGCCCGGACGACGACGCGGCGTGTTGCTGGGCACAAACTTCGATGCAAAAGCCGTTTCCGGCGGCAGGGTCACCGGGGCCGGAGCGGGCTTAGGTGGCTCGGGCGGCTTGGCCGGGGCCGCGGGGGCTGCGGCCTTGGCTGCTTTAATGCTGGTTTTGGTGCTCTTGGGAGCTGGGGCCGGAGCTTCCGGAGCGGCGGCCACGGGGGCTGCCGGTTCTGCAACCACAGCGGGGGCTTGGGGAGCCGGGGCGGCCGGGGTGCTGTCCCCCGTACCTTGTGCATCACCAATTTCCAAGAAGAAAGCGTCTTTTTGGGAACCGAAGAGGTTCTTCAGGGGGCCGATCGGCATGGTTTCGTCGTCAGGTGAGTGGTGGGGTTTTAGCCGTTGCGAGAACCGTTGCGGGATTGATGAGGCGATCGTAAGTGAGACCGTGCCCTGACGCTCCACACAGGAAGTGGCTCTGGGGTAAGGTTTGGGGTCGATCGCCAAGACAGCAATTGGGCCGGCTGCTCATTCACCGGTAAAGGCGGTCTTTACAGACTAGGTACAATTGCTTACAAAATGCAATGTTTCGCAACACTTGTTCTCAGCATTGTATCTGTCCTCGGTTCGATCGACGAGGGGCCGTGGATGATTGTCTGGAATTGATGTTTTGATCGCTGGTGTTTTTACGTTTCGGATCTTTTGGATTTTTGGGATCTCGACGTTCACGGAGCGATCGCTAGCGAGTGAGGCGACGTTCGATCGCGTCGGCCACCGCCGTGGCCACCGCAACCCGCGCAAAGTACTTATCCTCTGCGGCAATCAAAGTCCAAGGGGCCAAGGGCGTGTGGGTTCGTTGCACCATTTGGTTCACTGCCACCGAATACAGGGGCCACCGCTCCCGATTGCGCCAATCCTCGTCAGTGAGTTTGTATTGCTTGAAGGGATTGTCTTTGCGTTCCTGGAACCGGCGCAGTTGTTCTTCTGGGCTGATGTGTAGCCAAACTTTCACCAACACCATGCCACTGGACATGAGTTGGCTTTCAAATTCATTAATTTCCTGATAGGCCCGTCGCCACTCCGTTTCGGTGGCAAATCCTTCAATTCGTTCCACCAAAACCCGCCCGTACCACGATCGATCAAAAATCCCGATCGTGCCCGCCGCCGGTAACCAGCGCCAAAATCGCCATAGGTAGTGGTGCGCGCGTTCCTCCGCCGTGGGGGCCGCAAAGGCATGAACCCCATAGCTGCGGGGATCCAACATGCCCGTTAACCGCGAGATGGCTCCCCCCTTGCCCGCCGCGTCCCAACCTTCAAACAACACCAACACGGGTAACCGTTGGCGATGGATTTGCATTTGCAGCGATCGCAGCCGGGCCTGCTGTTCCGCCAGTTTCCGTTCATATTTACTGCGAGATAGGGCTTGACTGAGGTTCACCCGTGCCAGCAAGTCCGGTTCACCGGGATGCAACTCCGCTTGGGCCGGCAGGGCGGGCGGGGGAGAAGCCTGGCTGCGTTGGCGATCGAGCGCTCCGGCAATGGTGGCAATGGTTTCGCTCAACACTTTGATCACCGCCCAGCGGCGGCTGTTGCCTTCCACCAAAGTCCAAGGAGCTGCTCCCGTGCTGGTTTCCGCCAGCATCGCTTCCGCCAAGTCCCGATATTGACGATAGTGCTTGGCCTGTTGCCAATCTTCCGGTCGCACCCGCCAAGCCTGAAAAGGATCCGCTTGGTATTTTTTCAGGCGCTTTTTCAGCTCATCACGGCCGAGATGAATAAAAAATTTGGCGATCGCCGCGCCTTCATCCGCCAACTGTCGCTCAAAGGCATTCACTTCCCGGGTGGCTTCGGGAAACTGTGGATCCGGTAGCCGGCCAAACAGGCGATCTTCCAGCAGGTGGCTATACCAACTGTGATAGAACAGCCCGATCGTGCCCGCTTCCGGCAACCGCAACCAAAAACGCCGCAACCAGGGAAATCCCAGCTCATGGGGTTCTGGCGGAAAAATTGGATGTACTTGAAAGCCGCGTGGATCTAAGGAGTCGCGCAATTCCTTGACGATCGCCCCCTTGCCCGCCGCCGCCCAGCCTTCCAGGGCAATGATCACCGGCAATTGGGCTTCCCGACAGTCCGCTTGGAGCGATCGCAACTGAAGAGCCAAGCGATCGCGCTCTGCGACATAGGTGGCCTTATCCAGCTTCAGGCTGAGATCCAACATGTCCAGCATGGCTTGTCCTCCAGGCGAGCAGTGGCACGAAGCAACGGCAGCAATCATGGTGCATGGCGGGCAGTGACAGAGCCTGATGCGCAATCACCGTCATCGCCAACCACCGCAGCGCGGCCTTGCGCTTGCGGCCATCGATTGCCACAACCTTAGCGATTGCTGTTCCGGTCTGCTGCAAAACGTAAAGAAGACTTTAGTCGAGCAACTCCTCAGCCCAATCTTCATCCATCCAAATTGCCGCGAAAACGGCCGCAATTTGCCGAAAACAGCTCGATCGAACTCTTGTCGATCGGGCCACTTGGCAGGGTGTGATTGACGAAACTTGGAGGTCTTGCCCGCAAGTTCCATTAAGTTTCAATCAAGTTTCAAAGGAGTTTCGTTGAGTTGCGATTCAAAAATTATTAAATCTTGATCAATGTTTTTGATTGTTAGGAATTTGATCATTTTTGATTTCGATTTTGATCAATGTCCTATGAATACTTGATGTTGATTAGGGTTCAATAGTTTTGCCTGTAATCTATGCTCTATCTACGCCTTGAAACCTTGATTGGAATTTCTTAGCCGGACAACTCAGACCACCCAACTCATTCCTAGCTAATTGAATCAAAGTCGCTGCCTTTGATTATTCATTGCTTGGACTTGAGGTCAAGGATTTCCAAATCGAAATTCAGGGCTAGGGGGGTGCTCATTGCGATTATTACTCCCTGAGTTGGTAATGGGTATGACTGATTCTTGGCGCGATCAGATGCAATCGGTGGTTTTGGAGCTAGGGCAGATCTCGCTAAGGACGGCAGAAGCGGTTCAATGCCTCTCCAGTCAGCTCGATCGGCTGAGTCAATGCTTGGAACAGCAGGGTGAATTTTTGCAAAAAACTTTGCAGCAACAGGGACAACAAATCGAAGAAAAAATCGAGCGCCAGATCGAACAACAACTTGAATTGCAAAGTTGGCAAATTCAGCAACAATCGAAAGAGATTCATCAACAGGTGAATCAGCAAGTTAATCAGCAAATTGAAAAACAAATCGAACAGCAGATTAGCCAGCAGATTGAGCGACAAATTCAGCAGCAAATTGTGCTGCAAAATCAGCAAATGCAGCAAATTCAGCAGATTCAGCAACAGGGGCAACAATTGCAACAGGTTCTAGAGCAATTCTGCCAACGCAATCTTGAACAACAGGCCCAACATTGGGAACAGCAGGGGCAGTTATTGTCCCAACAAAATCAACATTTGCAACAGCAAGGACAGCAAATTAAACAGCAGGAATATCAGGTGTTTGCCCTTTGCGATGTGTTGCAAGCTCTGGTGAGTCAGCAAACGGCTACGCATCAAGCGATGGCTCAACTGATCGACCGGTGGGCGATCGACCTGCCATCGCCCGCACCGACTGAGCCATTGCGCACCCTGTCGCCCTGGGTAACGACCGGAACAACGGGGGGTGATGGATTGGCCCAGGTCGATCGCGCCGATCGGCTGGACAACGCCCAAGCAGCCACGAACGCCGGTCACCCTGGGGAATCCGATCACCCCTTGGCCCTTGCGGCTCCGCCAAGTCTGTGGCCAAGTTCGGAGTCGATCGCCCCTCAGACCTTTGGGGACAGTCCGCCTTTAGGGCCAACCCTCCCCTATGAAGATGTATCCTTTGCTACTGGCTACTCGGTTGGATAGTTCGCTGCGATATGATGGGGCCCAAAACCGCTTAAGGTGTTCTTAATTCGCCGTTTGAACCGGATATTTCCCGGATTGTTCACTGCCTCGGGGAATAGTGGATTTTACGGTGGGCTTTTGTGGATGGGGGCCGATTGCGCCTGAAGACCCTCGCGCCTGACGATCACGGCCATGGCCTGAGAAGTGAAATTCAGACGCTGCGATCCAGACGCTGTGATCCAGACGTTACGATTCAAACGGTCAGAAGTACGGTATCCCTAACCTCCTGGCAGAGCGATCGCGCCATGTGTTCTGAAGTTGCTGCCGTAGTTGCCGCCGTACAATGGCCATGGGGTTTTTCGGCCCCATGGGGTTCATCCAAGGCGATCGACATCCTGCGCCATTCGGTGGCAGGCCGTTGATCCATGTCAATGGTTGTCGTGAAATATCGATGTTTTGTATTGCCTGAGGTTAGCACCGCCGGTGTCTGCCCAAGAGTCGTTACCATCCCCGATCGATCCCCTCGTTCAACCCGACCCTGAGCGAGTCTTTGCGCTGATCGATCGCATCTTGCCGTTTGAAGTTTGCCTCTATCACCAAGTCTTGCCCCTAGACCGGCAAGACAATCAAATCATTTTGGGCGTGGTGAATCGCGACGCGGACTTGAGCTATGTCCAGCGGATGCTCGCTCACCTGAATGATCAGTTGGTCTACCGCCCGATCGCCCTGGAAACCCAACAGGAGCTACTTTCCGCATTTTTGAGCTACGACTGCCAGCGAAAGTCTGAGGGTTACGTAGAACCCAGCCATTCTGAATCCTGGCAACCCTCCTTGGGCAACTCCCAATCGAACGCCGCTCCAGATTCGCCAGCGGCCTCGTTGGGCCATGGCACCTTGGGCGCGGGAACGGATTCCGGGCCGTTGGATCCGGAGCTGCGTCCCCTGGTGGAAGTCAGCGATTGTCTGTCGGATTTACAACCGGCCTTGCCACCGATCGAGCATGGTTTTGTTGTGGATGATTTGATGGACGATTGGGACGATGAGGAGCTGGATGAGTTGGGAGAAACCATCAGCGCTCCCGCAGACTTTGCGCACTGGAATCAGCTTGGTGCTCTGTCGCCCCCAGGCGAGCTAGATCCAGGCGAAGACATGGAAACCCAACCGGTTGGTCGGTTTCAAAATCATGACAACTCCGAACCATTTGACCCTTGGGCCAGTCCCCAGAATTGGTTAAGCGCCGGCAGTTCCGAGGAACATCAGTTGCATCACCTGGCGGCACATCCCTCGCTGCTGGATCCTGGGTCATTGGATCCCGGATCAATGGATTTGGGAGCGGTGGATGTGACCGAAACCCTGGTGACGGCGGCCCAAAGTACCCCAGATCCTGATTGGCAACAATTGCACCGGAAGGGGGAGTTAGCGGAAGCCTGCGGCTCCCCTTCGCTGACACCGGATGATATTCCGGATCTACCTATGGATACCCTTACAAACCATGCAGTGGTGACTGCCAGTGACCTAGGCACAGGGCAGGGCGCGGCCCCTTCCCTGTTGCCCGTCGATTTATCAACTGAGCGACCGATCAATGGCCCCGTAGATTTACCGGCGGAGTTGGCGGAGTTGGAGCAAGCTTTGGTGCAGGCGTTGGAGCGATCGACTCCGCCGGCCCAAACCGCTGTTCCGAGTGCTTCGGAGGTGGAGGCCGCTTGGATTCATCCCACGGTGTCCGTCCCGATCGAGTGGGCCGACTTAAATCCCAGTCCTCTGGTCTTGCACACTCGCTATGCCGATCGCCCGCTGTCGGAATTGGGAGATTTGCCGCCTCGGGCCCTGATGCAGGAGTTATTGCAACGGGCGATTGAAGGAGGGATTGGCCGGCTATATTTTGATCGCCCTGAGATCGATCGCACTCGAATTCTCTGTAGCCGCGATGGGATTATGCAAGCGGCTCTGGATCCATTGCTCCCTTCCACCTTTCAAGGGGTGATCGATGAGCTAAAGTTACTCGCTAATTTGCCCCTGTTGCCTCCCGTGGGGAAACCGCGCCAGGTCGAGATCGAGCGCATCTATCGCAGTGAGTTATTGCTCCTGCGGTTGCGAATTGCGCCGGGCCGGTTGGGCGAGGAGGCCACGTTGCAGGTTTTGCGGGGAGCGGCCTTGAAGTTTCATCAGCGCCAACAGCTCTCGAAACTGAGCCAAGACGCGATCGACCTGACCCGCCAACTGCAAAAGAAGCTGGCGGAGATGCAGGTGCGGGCTTCCCTGTCTCAAGATTTCAACCCCCGATCGCAGGAGTTGACGCAACTGATGGGAGTGGTGCAGCGGTTAATTGAGCGGCTGGGCAACTGGCGATCGATTTAGCGGCTTGTTAGCCGCTGGCCGCCTTGTTGGTCTTTTCAGGCTGGTTTTGTTTGGTATCGGCTCAAGAAGCCTGGCGATCGGGTTGGGGTTGCACCATGGCGCGATCGAACCGGCCCTTGGGAATGGCCGCGATCAGTTGGCGCGTGTAATCTTCCCGAGGGTGGTCATAGACCTGATCAGCGGGGCCCAATTCCTCAAACCGGCCTTGGTTCATCACGGCGATGCGATCGCTCATGAACTTCACCACGCCCAAATCATGGGAGATGAAAATGTAAGTCAAACTAAATTCGCTCTGCAATTCCTTCAGCAAATTCAGCACCTGCGCTTGCACCGACACATCCAACGCCGATACGGACTCATCACAAATTAGAAACTTGGGATTCAAGGCCAGCGCCCGGGCAATGCAAATCCGTTGGCGCTGACCGCCAGAGAACTCGTGGGGATAGCGGTTCATCCAGTCGGGCTTGAGACCCACCCGCTCCAGGAGGTAGGCCGCCTGCTCGCGATACATTTTGCGGGCGGGTAGGGGGTGGTTGGTTTTGCCTTGGGCATGGATCAGCATCGGTTCCATGACCGCGGCCCCGATGGTCATTCGCGGATTCAGGGAACTGAAGGGATCTTGGAAAATAATTTGCATTTCGCGCCGCAGGGCCCGTAGCGCTTTGCCCTTGAGCTGCAAAATATTTTGGTCATCAAAGCGAATTTGGCCGCCCATGGGTTCAATCAACCGCAGGAGCGATCGCGCCAGGGTGCTTTTGCCGCAACCACTTTCACCCACCAGGCCCAAGGTCTCCCCAGGAAACACATCGAAGGACACACCATTCACAGCCAAGGCGTGCCGTTGGGCCATGCCCAGCCAACCCTTGACCGCGTAGGCTACGCGCAAATCCCGCACGGACAGCAGGGGTGGCAATGCTTGGAGTTTGGTGAGTCGATCGCGCGTTTCGTCCGGTGGAATGGCCAGGGCGATCGGGGTCTGGGGCGCAAGGGACGTGGGAGATGAGCCGGCAGATGAACCCGGTTCGATCGGGGCTGAATCTCGCGCTGCTGCACTCAAAAAGTCCGCCACCGTGGGCAAATAGCGCAGCCGCAATTCTGGCCGCGGCCGGCAGGCCAGCAGCCCTTGGGTGTAGGGATGTTGGGGGGCGGTAAAAATTTGCTCCACGGATCCCTGCTCCACCAACTGCCCCTGGTACATGACCGCCACATCGTCCGCCAGTTCTGCAATTAGCCCCAAATCGTGGGTGATGAACAGGATGGACATGGCGCGGTGGCGTTGCAACTCCCGCAGCAGTTCCAAGATCCGCGCCTGCACGGTCACATCCAAGGCGGTGGTGGGTTCGTCGGCAATCAAAATCGCCGGGTCGCCGGCCAGGGCGATCGCGATCGTCACCCGCTGGAGCTGACCACCGGACATTTGGTGGGGGTAGCGATCGAGCATGGCCTGTTGACGTTGGGTCACGGCCTGTTGCAATTCCCGATCGCTGGGGTTGCCGTTGCGCCACTGATCGCGAATTTGGGCCCGCAGTTCCAACTCCGGCGGCAACAATTTCACCTCCTGCAACAGGGCGATCGCCTGTTGTCGGGCCGCCGCCTCCGACAGGCCCCGGTGCAATCGAATCGCCTCAATAATCTGAAACCCACAGGTATAGACCGGATTCAGGGCGCTCATGGGTTCCTGAAAAATCATGCCAATCCGTCGCCCTCGGTAACGCCGCAGGGCTTCCGGTGAAAGCTTCAGCAAATTCACCGCCTCCTCGGCATTGGGTTCTCGATACCAAATGCCATCCCCCCTGACGCGACCCAATTCGGGCAGCAACCCCGCGATCGCCAAGGCAGTGACGGATTTTCCCGAGCCTGATTCCCCCACCAGTCCCAAGGTTTGACCGGGCTGTAACTGCAAGGACAACCCATCCACCGCTCGCATGGCCGACTCACCGGCACCAAATTCCACTTGCAAATTGCGAATGTCAAGGACGGGGGAGAGGGTCATAGGTTGCCAAAGGGTGCGTTGCCAAAGGGTGCGATCGAGCGGGCGACAGTGAGACTATCCACCCAGGAAATTTGCCCTGATTCTACCAACTGAATTTCTGAATCTCTTTCCGAACGATTGATCGGCTGATCGGCCTAGCGCCAGCCAAACCAACGCCACCCGTAGCGCAAGCCCTGTTGGAAGTGGGTCAAGGTGGTGAGCACGGCCAACAGGAGATAAAAACCCCGCACGCCCCAAGTGCAACCTTCCAACAGTTGCTCAATGGATTTGGTTTGCCAGCGCAGCAAATTGGCCAAGGTGGCTTTCACCTGTCGATCGATGGTGGGAATTTCCCGCATGGCATCCGGAGCCAAGGGCAATTCTGGATAGCGAGCTGAGTAGGTATAAAACCCCCAAAGGCCGCTTTGTCCCACCTGCTTGCTCAAAAAGCGCTCAACTTGAATTTTGGCTTGCTCGGGCGTGATCCGTTGATGGTCGGCGGCGCGGTTAATCCAGGCCTGTTGCCGCACGGCCGGAGCAATGGCAAACAGACCGGGCACGGCCACGGCCAACACGAGTGCGGTGAGTTGTTGGCCCCGAGGGGGCGGCAACACACCGGCCGCGATACCTGCGCCCATGCCCAACACGGCAAACACCAATAGATTCAGCAGTTCCAAAATTTCCAAACTGCGGAGGAAATGGCCCACGTAGGCCACTTCGTAAATGTTGGTTTCTCCGAGCCAAGCGATGGCCCAGCGGGCCGCCGCCGTGGCCCCGATCGCCAAGGCCAGAATGCTCACCCAGCCGATGACCCGTGGTGTGGACAGGGTGGCATCCGTGGCGGCCACGGTATGAACAACCGATCGCTCCGAGGGTTGCCCAGAACGTGCCCCTCCGGCCCGGCGCGATCGACTCGAAGGCTGGGTCACCAATGGGCGAGGCGCGATCGTCCCGGCCTCTTGCAGATCAATGCCCATTTGCCAACTGGGAGCCGCCGCCCCGGGCGCATAGCCCTGCACCACCACCCGCCGCACCACGGGCGCAGCCAGCCCCAGCATTCCCCGCCGCACAAAATCCACCAAAAAGTCCTGATCCGGCGGCCCCAACTCGCCCGCCGCCATCACCGTCAGGCAATCCTGGATCAGATCCGTGCGGACTTGTACCCCGGCAGGCTCAAGGGATTGATTCATCAACCGGGCGATCGCCATGGGATCTCCCTGGCGAGCAAGATCAAGAACCGAAGATTGCGCCGTCATAGGCCCTGGTGCAGCAGTACCAAAAAAGAGCAACAGCAATCGTCCTGGTTTGGCATTTCCCCCCTCCCAGCGACGATGCGAACCAAAGTTCTAAACCGAAAGCGAACTCACGGGAAAGCGATCGAAACCGGACTCTGAATCCATGGTTCAGAATCCGGCCCATTGATTTTCGTTTCCGTCACTTTCAACCAGAACCGTCTCTATTTTGCTTCAGCGGTGTAGGTTTGCCGTAGGCTGCTGCTCCCTCAACCGAGGATCCTTGGGAATGACCAACAGTTAGGGCAGTGAATGAGACAGTGAATAGGGCAGTGATGAGAACAGCGAAAATGCCCACATGGCCTCGCCATAGCCCCGCTATCGTCCCGATCGGGTCATCTCGCCTACACAGCCGCAGCCAGGGGAAGAGGCTCGGTAATCAGGGTTGCTTTGGGGCTGACATCTCGCAAGGATTTACCCATCACTTCCGCTGGCAGGCAAATTAGACCATCGCCGTGGGTGCTAATCAGACCGCGCTTCCGCAGTTTCCCCATCAGGCGGGTCACGGTCACTCGCGTTGAGCCGATCGCGCTGCCAATTTGGGCATGGGTTAGCGTCCAGGGCAAGTAATAGCCATCGTCACAGGTTTGACCAAACTCCTCAATCAGGAGGGTCAGATAACCCAACAGGCGATCGATCGTGCGGCGTTGGCCCAAGGTGCTCAACCAAAGCAGCTTCCGTTGGTGCTGTTGACGGAATGCATCCAGCACTTCGCGGCGGAAGTGAGGCCAGTTTTCCAAGTCGTTCCAATACATCCACAGCACACTGGTGCGATCCACATGGGCGTAGCTTTGGAGCGCGAAGGGCGACTGGGCAATGATTTCAAAGGGCTGCCCAGGCCCCACAAACCCCAGAAAAGCCTCATCCATTGCGGGATCGAGTCCGTCCTCATCTTCATCTTGATCCTGAATGGCAGCCGTGGCGGTCATGACCGACGAGCCAACCAGTCGCACCGCACCGCGCTCTACGAGATACAAGAGGCCCGGGCGAGTGGGAATCTTTTCATCTTTGCCGAAAGTGCGGCAGCGGTAGTGATCCTGGGCCCAATCCAGCACACGCTGCCAAGTCAGGAAGGGGCGATCAAATTCGGACTGCGTCAGAGGCGAATACATGACAGGAAACCCAGTGCAAAAGGGACAGCGATCGAACGTAGATAGCCCAAGGGATCACCCGTATCATAACCGTGAAAATACGGAGGCCCCATTCCTGAAACAGCTCGTTTACATTGCACCCAAAATCTCATGGGTTCTAGTTTCGGGCTGCTGGTTTCGATTTGGGATGGAGGATGTATCAAAGTTCCATTGCTGCCCAGTATATTCAAAACTCGGGAAAAACTCGGGTAGATATCTGCCCAATTTTTTCACAGTTTTCCTGGGCTTAGTCAAACAAGCCACAATCCCTGATCTGGGTGGCATGAACTGCTCGATCGGCCGGTTGGGTTTGCTGATTTGACATTGACTTGGCCCATTTGATCTCGATTTATTTCATCGGTTTATATCGATGAGTAGATGTTTTGGGTGATATTTTGAGAAAACCGCCTTAGTTCAGTTGGTTCCTTTGGTTCCTTGGATCGATACAACGCGATCGGGGGGCGATCCACAGGATTTGCGCCGACTCAGCCCCAAAATCATGACGCGCGAAAAAATTTCTCAAATGCCCCAACCCTTGATGGGGATGGGTTTCCATGACAAGGACGTGAATTTCTGATGGATTTTGGGTGGCGATGGGGTGACAGATTCAAATTCCTCGGCTATCATTCTGGTGGTGTGTGAGGAGCGAACCAGTAAGAGTGCCGAGACGAAACACGGACAGTCGTCGGCACTCTTTCTGATCAAGGGGTATATTCAACCCACCGAAGCCGACCACCAGAGCCGATCGAGATGTAGTCGATCGAGACAAAATTAATCGAGAAAAATCAATAATGCTGATTTTGTCGTCCCAGCCTTCAGCACTTCAAGAAAAAGGCGGTTTGCGACAAAGCACTTTGACGGCTAATCCATCGTGATTCAGCCTCTGAAGATTGATTTCCTGAAAATCATTTTCCTGAGCGTACTTTCCTGGGAATACGTTCCTGAGAACGCTGAATGCCTGGAGGCTTCGGCGATTTTCTGTGGCGATCTTTCAACGGGGCGATCGGCTTAATCAGGCAATTGGTTTAGATCACTATAACCCTTGCTGCTGTTGGGTTTTGTGCCTCAATCCAACCTACAAGGTGATCGTTGATCAGTCGATCTGGAGGAAAGGGGGTTTCGTGAACGAGGTCTGGTGAATTCAATTAGGCAATTGGTCTAGCGATTAGCTGATCTTGACTATTCGATTAGTTGATCAAATTAAGCAATGGGTTGAGGACGTGGAGTTGAGCCACAGAATGAGAAACCGGCCCGTGCAAAATGACCGCGGCCCCTGGCAACAGGTTAACGATCCCCCGAGGACTTGGTGGGGGTGAGGTTCCGGATCGGAAACCCACACCCGAAGCACGGGAAATGGGGCGATCGTCCCGCACTGTGGGTCATAGAGTCTCGATCGGGGTCTGTCTCAGACGGGGTTAATTCGTAACGAGGGGTGGACAATTGTAAACTTCGCGTTAGAATTGCGCCAAAATACTTGCTTCAAACCACCACGATCTTCATTTTTCTTCAATAAACCTATGGCTAGTGCGTCTTCTGTGGTAAGTAAACCGGCGGCGGCAGAGGCAGTGCAGTTGCCCTTCGATGTCAAGCAACAAATTGAGTTCCTGCACCTGCAAGCGGATATCGAGTCCCTGTTGCAACAGTTGCAAGCCCTTTCGCGGCAGCGTCTCGACTCCTAGGGTTCTTTGCTCCGTTAGGTTGGTTATCCGCCTAGTTCAGTCCATCCTGCGATCGCGGCTTTGGTTCGTTCAATACCCAACTGTGGGTCTGCCATGCCTGCTCAACACTTGAGCGATCGCCCTGGAATACTGTGCTAGGCGGTTTATTTTTTCACCTACGCAAATTGGAGTCCACCTCCAAACAGCAAATCCGAAAGATCCGGCGGAGCAGCTCGGAATCCTTCGGATTTTGGGAATGATTTTGGATCTGTTTAGATCTCTATTTGGATTGGATCTAGTTAGATCTGTCTAGATTTGCTTGGCTCTACTGAGAATTTCTGAGTCAGAAGCCCTAGCGCTGGTCGATCGGCTCTGGCGCTGGTTGGTCTGGGGCTTCGGAGTTGGGGGCGATCGACTCTGCGGTAACCGTTTCCGTTTGCACGGACTCCTTGCGCACCGAGAATCCCCAAATGAAGGTGATGGCGATGAAACTGATCGTCATCCAATCGGGCGGAACCCAAAGATCGACCCCCAAGGCTCCCTCGATCGCCTTCAAAAACAGACGCGCACCGACAAACCCAACGGTGACGTAGCCAGCGGCCGCCAGGTTTTCATACTCATCCAACCAACGGATAAACAGCCCTGCCATGAAGCGCAGGGTGATGATTCCCAGGGTTCCCCCCGTCAGCACCAGCCAGGTGTGGTCAGAAATGGCGATCGCGGTGGTGACGCTATCCAGGGAAAAGGCCAGGTCGGTGAAGGCAATGGTGGGAACGGCTTGCCAAAGATTTTGGAACCGAAATGCCTTGTGGCCCTCGCCATCGTCGTCATTTTCCCCCGTGAAAAACTTGAAGCTGAGCCACAGGAGATAGAGGGCCCCCACCATTTCAATTTGCCAATAGCGGATCACCCAAGTGGCAAGCAAAATCAGGGCAATGCGCAGAATGAAAGCTGCCACTAGCCCAAAATTTAAGGCCCGGGTGCGTTGTTGGGGATCCTGCAATCCTTGGGCGATCGCAGCGAGGGCGATTGCGTTGTCTGCCGAGAGCACGGCCTCCAACGCCACCAACACCAATAACAACAGCGCGGTGTCAACGCCAAAGCTGGGGTAAAAGTCGAGGAACTGATCGAGCATTTCGGGCCAATGGTCTGATGGCAAATTTTGCAACTCCTACTAGCCTAACGCTGTTATTACGCCTTGTAACGAACCTATTCCTGAATTGAGCCGGGTGGTTGAAAGTAGTGAAGTCAGTCCCTTTAACATCTGGAGTCTTTAGAGCGATGCTTTCGGATACGCAAGTTTACGTCGCCCTAGTTATTGCCATCATCCCCGGCATTCTGGCTTTCCGCCTTTCGACCGAACTGTACAAGTAAGTTCGAGTCCGTTCGAGTCCGTTGATCGGCAGCTAATCAACGGCTCTCGATCATTGAGTTCTTGGTCTTGGGGGGTCGCGATCGCGAGCCTGTTCAAGATCGGTTGAGCAAACCCCCAGTGGCGATCGCAACCGGGGGTTTATCATGTTTGGCTGCCGATCCCTGGCGGGCGATTGGGTGGCTGATGGGTTCTGAGCAAAACGTTTTTGAAGAAAGCACTCATCAAGAAAGCGCCCATGAACAAACCGCTGATGAACAAACCGTTAGTGGGGCGGAAATACTGAGGGCGATCGAGCCAGCGCGTTACCCTAGAGGCGAAAACCATCAAGAATTGTGAAGCCTGAGGAGTTTGCTGGATGTCTTCGCCACCTCCGAACTCGATCGCCCCGTCCTCGTCCGCAGCGGATCCCCAACCCCCGATCGCCCCAGAACCTGTCTCTTATACACATCT
>NZ_LIRO01000072.1:0-60647 GCF_002742025.1 Limnothrix sp. PR1529 | reverse complement strand
CCGGTGGGGGGCGCGATCGAGGTCGCGGGGGAATTGTTTGTGGGATTTGCCTGAACCATGCCCAGAATTCTAAGGTCTTTTGTTCGATCGCGCCTAGGACTTTGGTTGAAGATTCGACGGTTAATCAGCGTCTGACGCGAAGATCACCTGACGAGAAGATCACCCCGATCCCCACCCCCATGCCCGATCGCCCGGTGGCTCCCACCTTGTGTCTGAGGTCTGTTCTCCAGTACAACGGGAATGGATGATTCTGCAACCAACGTTCACCCATTCCCGATCGTCGTTCAATCAATCGCTGTTCAATCGATCGCGGTTGAATGAAAAAAATTTGAGTCGCTTAGCACTCCAGTCAGAGTCAAGAATTCAGTTTAAGAACTCAATCCACTTTTGATGAGCTTGCTATGGAAAGCTGGGCCTATTTGCACTATGCCCTGGCGTTAGAGGCGCTGGATGCCCCGGAACACCTGGAAGACCAAGATCAGGGAACTGATCAGGTCATCGATCGGGCCACGGGGCAGCTCAATCGAATCACCTCGGGCCGAATGCTTCTGGGGGCGATCGCCCTTGGGGTGTTGTCTTGGCCGCTTCTGGCCGAAGGGGCCCAGGCCTATAACAGCCTGCGATTTGGCGATCGGGGCTTGGCGGTTCAAAATCTTCAGCAACTGCTCAAGGGGGCCGGGCTGGAAGTGCCGATTACCGCTGAGTTTGACAGCGCCACGGAACTGGCCCTGCGCAACTACCAACGGCGCACCGGCAAGCTCACCCCCACGGGCGTGCTTGATCGCACCAGCACCCTGATGTTGATGGCGGCCAACGGTGCGCCCGCCCGCCAAACGCCCGCCCCCTACCTGGTGCGCGGAGACCAGGGCCCTTCGGTGCAAGTTCTGCAATGGCGACTGCGACAGGCCAGCACCTTTAACCTGCCCCTGTTGGTGACTGGAACCTTTGACGAAGCCACCCGCACCGCCCTGTTGACCTATCAGGCCCAGCACCGATTGCCAGGAACCGGCGTGTTGGACTTGGAAACCCAAGCCAAGCTCGATGCGGAAACGGTGGAGCCACGCAACCCTTGGCGATCGGACGGCCGCGGCGACACGGGCAACACGAACGATCGGGGGAATCAGCCGGGTGGTTGGCAGCCGGTGATTAACCGTCCGCGCCCGGTGGCTCCGGTGGTGCTGCCCCCGAGCGCTCGCCCCAGCTCCGAGGTGAACACAGGAAGTTATGGAACCCTGACCGCGCCAATCTATGGGGGCGAAACGAGCGATCGCGTGGCCACCCTCCAAGGCAAGCTGCGCACCCTGGGCTTCCAAAAATCGCGCACCAATACGGGTCACTTCGGCAAAGTCACCCAAACGGCCCTGGTTGCCTTCCAGCGATCGCGTCGCATTCCCGCCACCGGCTACGTGGATGCAACCACGGTCAATGCCCTGGCCACCGTGCCCGTTTCCGGCCGCCGAGGCTCTCCCTACCTGCCCGTGAAGCGCCATGTGCGCCGGGCCCGAAACTGGGTGCGACCCGCAACCGATTCCAGTTGGCAGCCTGTTTATAATCCCTGTTGCGTGCGAATCTGTGGCTCTGGCTATGGCGGCTGGCAGTGATTCAGCAGTGATGCTAATTGCAGTTGAGTCTGTGCCCCCGGTTGCGGACGCTTCGGATTGCTTAGGTTCGGATTCTTTGGATTCTTAGGTTTGGCAAATTATCTATGGAAAGTCTTGGCTATCCCCACTTGGCAGCGGCCTACCGGTCTGATTTCCTGGAACTCCCGTCCCTAGAAGCGGCCCTCAGTCGGGCGATCGCCTGGGAGCGGCTGTCGTCCCAAGGTTGGTTGCGCTTTTTGTCGCTGCTGTTGACTGTCAGCATTCTGGGCGCGGCGATCGGCCCGGCCCTGGCCGCTGAGCGTGCGGGTGAAACCCTCCGCAGTGGTGGCGGTGGCGGCGGCGTGGGCGACGGCCCCGCCTTCGTCAATCCCGATCGCCCCGTCACCAAGCCCCTGCCACCCATCACCGTTCGCCCTTGCCCCACCTTTAAAACCATCAGCAGCTACGTTTACCGCCCCCCTTATCTTCGCAATAGCGGCGGATGGGGCGCGGGAGCCGGCCCCTGCTATAGCTGCGTGAGCGGTCGCAACGTCAACACCAGTCGTTTGCAACAGCGGCTGAAAGACTTGGGCTATTTCCGCTTTCGGGTCACGGGGTATTACGGCCCGATCACCGAAGCGGCGGTCAAGCGATTCCAACGGGACTCTGGCTTAGTTCCTGACGGAGTAGCCGGGCCGCGCACCAAAGCGGCTTTGGGTCTGCTGGGCTAGGTTTGACGCGATCGCCCTAACCCAAATCCCGCTCCAGGGCGATCGCCCATTGGGCCGCGATATCAATTTGGGTGAAGGGAATTTTCATGGCTGGGCCGCTGTCCTTGCGCACCAGCTCCAAAATCACCTGCTTGGCTTGAGTGGGATATTTCTCGGGGTTGATCGCCTGGCCATCGGCCATGAGCACCACGCCCTGCACTTGCTCCAGGGAAAGCCGTTGCACCTCGATCGGCCCCTTGCGGTTGGGAATGCCCCAAACCAATTCACGACCCTTTTGGCCCAAGACGGCGTAAATGTCGTATTTGGCGCGATCGAACCCTTTTGCCCAAATTTTGTAAGCCTCTAGCCGTTGGTATTCATTCCAACCGGCATAGGCGAGACCAATAAACAGCCCCAGGAGGGGCAGCCACATCAAACCATGTTCCATAGGGCCGTTGCGGGGGTGCGAATTGGATAATTTGGGAGATGATCTTGCTGATTTTACGGGTCTTGTGGATGTTGTGGATCGCCTAGGTTTGAGTACCTCATGATTTTGATCTAAGGCTGCAACTCAAAATTCTTATCAAAATTTCACTTGAACGAATTAAAAATTTCTGAACTTAATCAATATTAAGTGTTAAGCAAGTTAAAATGATTAACCTAAAATAAAAGTCTTAACTTATTTTCTGAACCATGCCTTATTCACTTTCTAAAGTAGCCAAGCTTAAAAAAATAGGTTCAAAATGGGAATTTCAGTCGGAGGCAAACCTCGAAGACTTCCTGTATTTATGCTTAGATAAAATGCTAGGTGTTACTCCATTAAAAAGACAGTTTCCTATTGGTGGTCAGTTCTGCGACATCTTGGCTGTAGATTCTGATAAAAGACTACTCATTGTGGAACTTAAAAATCAAGAAGACCGATATGTTGTCAATCAAGTATCTCGATATTACGACGCTTTACTAGAAGAGAAGCCGTTGGCTGATTTTGTTGACTACTCTAAGCCTATTAAAATCTTAATAATCTCCCCTGTCTTTCACAGAGATAATCTAATTGACAGAAAGTATAGTTGTTTAGATATTCATTTTTTAACATTTGATTTGTCTATAAAATCTGAAAGTCTCATATTCACTCTCCACAATTTAGAAAATAATGAGTCATCTTCGATCACTGTCTCATATGAGCAGGAATCACAGGAGCGGTTAGTTCAAGAACCACCAAGACGACTGTTGAAATTACTGACTGATGTTGCAGAAACTGAACGACAATTCATTTTGAATGCAAGAGAACAAATACTCGGATTTCATCACCAAATGAAGGAGATACCTATTGGCAATAATATTTTGTATGGCTCTAGTAAAACCAGACCTTGCGCTGAATTGAGATATGATGAAAGCCGCAAAACACCAGCCTTGTTTCTGTGGCTACCGCATGTTACATCAAGAACAATGGGTGCCAGAAAAATTATTGCTAGGATGAAGATCTGGACAGATTGGCTATCAGTAACTTCATTAGGGCATGTTCCAAAGGGGAACGGCAGGATGGTGAGTTATGAAGAATGTCGGCTGGGATCAGTTCGACCTCTGAATAAATTACTACCTCCTAAGCATTCTGTTGAGAGATACTTCACCGATAAGGATTATCGAGAGCGGTTTGTCGAAGAAAGATATAAGAATCAAACTCTAAATCCGCACTATAAGTCAGGTTTGGCAATGCCCATAAAAGGATATCTCTCCTTAATTAAGAACGAAGAAGAAATATCATCCCTGCAAGACTTAATAAACTTGGCACTAGAAGCTTGGCTAGAGAAAATTTAGTACTAGGTGATCTATCTTTGCGCTAGATTGCCACTAGTTTTGCTGTTGTCGGGTTTCATACCTCAACCCAACCTACAAGATCACTTCTGTTTCCCTTATCCTGAACTGATGTTTAAAACTGCTCTACCACGCACCGTCAAGGTGCTCATCAGGCGAGGTAATTGCTATGACTAATTAACTCAATTACCAGTTAATTTAGTTTAATTTAGTCCAATGTGAGCGTTAACCGATCGCCCACTTGCAACATCCTAGATTCTTCGTTGGCAGAGGCAGAATTGGGGTCGATCGCCGGAACTTGGGTATTGATGGCCAATCGGTAGAAGTGATTAAAACGCGATCGCTCGGCCCAAGGTGGCAGGGTGGCTTGGCGCTGGGCCATGAAGGTTTTTTGAAATTGAGCCGTGGGTTCGCCGGTTTGGCTGTTTCGGGTGGGGACAATGCAGCGTTGACAGGGATTCGTGCCCAGAAATGGCACTGCGCCAATTTGAAACGGGATCCCGTTGCCAGCGGTGCTGTAGAGCTGTTCTTCCCAAAAAGGCTCCACCTCGTCAATTTCCAGGTTGGTTCGCAGCCGATCGCGTAGTTCCGCGACGGTCAAGTCTGGAAACCAACTGGCCACCGTTGCGATCGACCCTGTGCTAATCAAGGTGGGGCCCCAAGCGGCCGGATCATCGGGAAAGCCGGCCTCGTGGTTTTGGGCAATGGTGACCGGTTGCTGAAAATAGTCGCTGAACCAGGTGGCTAATGCTTCCTGATCGCGATCTAAATGGAAGGTGGCGGCGGGTTGAGAGCCTGCTTGTAAGCGCAGGGTGACGAGACGTTGGGCTAGGTCAAAGGTCGATCGAATGTGGTGAATGGCGGCGTTGCGCTTGCCGTTAATGAACTTGCCTTGGGTATCGAGCAAGGCAAATTCCCGATCGCCCACTAAGGATCCAGCCGCCGTCAGGGCGACCCGATCGACCGCGACACCATCCAAGGACTTGATCGGAAACAGGGTGATGCGGGCCAGCCTCGGGTAGGTGGACATGGGGGAGTAGAGGGGTGATCGATGGGGCAACTGGCACTAGCTGGCCTGGGCAGACTGCTGATCGTAGCCGTAAAAATCGATCCGATAGTCAGCGATCTTGACCCCCGTTTGGGCCTCGATTTGGGCAATCAGCTCCGGTGGCAGGGTCACATGCACATCGACAATTCGGCCGCTGTCTAGGCAGTTGATGTGGCTGTGGGGGTCGCTGATGTTGCCGTACAGACGACCATCAGCCCGATCGATACATTCCACGATGCCGTTACGGGCCAAGGCTTCCAGGTTTTGGTAAACCGAGGTGTGGCCAATGTCTTTGCCCCGCCGATTCAGTCGGTCATAAATTTCCCGTGCCGATAGGTGCTCCTGATCGTCCCATAGCAGTTCCAAGATGAAGCGGCGCTGGCGACTGACGCGCATTCCCAGGGTTTGGCAGCGTTCTAGGGCATCATCAAGCGATCGAATGGGTTTCACGGGCGGCTTCTCAGCAGAACGGGTTAAACAACTGGGTTTGAGGGCAGGTTCAGGGACGGGCGAGAGCGCGGACGGTCTCTTGACAGCGGCGGGCCGTTCGATGCCGGGGGTGGCTGTCAGGGGTGTAAACCGCTGGGAGATGGGCGATCGGGGCTGGCGTTGTTGCGAGCTTCTACCACATCAGGGGGCTATCTCATACCCGGACTGATTTGATTTTAGCGCACCTCTTGGAAACAAGGGTTTGGTGCGAATGGAATGCTCCCATGGACTGTCTGGGCGGTTCAGTCGATCGCGCTGCTGATTAAACCGCCCATTGAGCCAAATCACTGGTGGTTAAGACTCCAGGGCACTGCCTGCGGGGCCGATCGCCGCCACGGCCGTTTCCAGGGCGATCGCCGCGTGGGTCCAGTGGGTTCCCCCTTGGAAATAGGCCACATAGGGCGCGCGCAAGGGCCCATCAGCCGACAGCTCTGAGGTGCTGCCTTCAATGAATGTGCCCCCAGCCATCACCACTTGGTCTTCATAACCGGGCATCACGGCCGGCACGGGATCCACGTAGGAATCGATCGGGGAAGCCTGTTGCACTGCCCGGCAAAAGGCAATGACCTTTTCGGCACTGCCCAGCTTCAGGGCCTGGATGATGTCGCTTTGGGCTGCGTCCGGAGCCGGATTCACCGGATAGCCCAGGTTGGCAAACACCCGCGCTGCTAGGTAATTGCACTTGAGCGCTTCTCCCACCATTTGGGGAGCCAAGAACAAACCCTGATAGAGCAGTCGGTGTTGGTCGAAGGCCGCCCCGCCCTCGGAACCAATGCCGGGAGCCGTTAACCGACAGGCCGCTTGCTCCACAAGATCAGCCCGGCCGGCCACATAGCCGCCAGCGGTGACGATTGTGCCGCCGGGATTTTTGATCAAGGAGCCGGCCATCAGGTCTGCGCCCACGGCGGTCGGTTCGTTGTCTTCCACAAATTCGCCGTAGCAGTTGTCCACAAAGCAGATCGTGCTTGGGTTCTGAGCCTTCACGATCGCCACGATCCGGCCAATGTCAGCAACGGAGAGGCTGGGTCGCCAGTCATAGCCACAGGATCGCTGGATCGTGACCATCTTTGTTTCTGGACGGATTGCTTGGGCCAGGGCTTCCCAATCGATCGTCCCGGCCGGAGTCAAATCCAATTCCCGGTAGGTGATCCCAAAATCCATCAGGGATCCCTGACCGCTGCCCCGCTTGCCAATCACCTCTTCCAGGGTGTCGTAGGGTTTGCCGGCCACGGACAGCAGCTCATCGCCGGGCCGCAGCACCCCAAAGAGGGCACAGGCGATCGCGTGGGTTCCCGACACAATTTGCACTCGCACGATCGCGGCTTCGGCCTGGAGGGCCCGGGCCATGACTCGATCGAGCGTGTCCCGACCTAAATCATCGTGGCCATAGCCCGAAACCCCCGCAAAATGGTGGGCCCCCACTCGTTCCGCCCGAAACGCATCCAGCACACGCTTCAGCTTGGCCTGCACCGCGCGATCGATTTGCCCGAATCGGGGCCCCAACTCCTCCACCGCTTGTTGCACCACCGCTGCCGCATCCACCGTGACACCGCCCTTGGTGGCCTGATTCATCTGAATCCCCATGACCGAACTAACCCCAAATGGCTTGAATTTTCGTAATTGCGCCCAAAAAATTGCCAAAATTAGGCAAGCTTTCCAAAATACCGCTTCGGTGCTCAATCAAGATCACCAACAACCCAAAATTGAGGGGCAAGGATGCGCTGATTAAGGTCAAAACACAACCAATCTGAGCCGGCCGATCGCCCCTGATCCCCAATGTTTTCAGGGATTCCTGACTTAGACTGGCGTTGATCCCCGGCTTGATCGCGATCAAAAGGTTTCGCGATCCCAAAAATTCCCTAAACCCCTGATCGCGATCGAGCCGCCCCTCTGCGGCTGCTGCCGATTCCTAGATTTCGCAGCGCCAACCCACACCACCGCTGAATTTCGGTCAACCTGGATGCTCAGTCCATTGTGAAGAAATTCAAATAGGAAATGATACGCTGATTTAGCGCATCGATGACATAGGTAATTGAATGACTGCCGCAACGTCCGCACAGAACTTGCGCCCAGACTGGGGCGTAATTATCTTTATGACGGCGATGCACATCGCAGCCGTCGTGGCATTTCTGCCGCAAAACTTTAGCTGGGCAGCCGTTGGCCTGATGATCTTCCTCCACTGGGTGACGGGCGGCCTCGGAATTACCCTTGGGTGGCATCGCCTCGTCACCCACCGCAGTTTCGAGGTTCCCAAGTGGTTGGAGTACTTCTTCGTGTTCTGTGGAACGCTCTCCTGCCAAGGTGGCCCCATTTGGTGGGTTGGTTTGCACCGCCACCACCACCTGCATTCGGACACGGATCCGGATCATCATGATTCGACCAAGGGTTTCCTCTGGAGCCACATCGGTTGGATGATGTACGAAGTGCCCGCCGAAAGCGAAATTCCCCGCTTCACCAAGGATATCGGCGACGATCCCTTCTATAAATTCCTCGATCGTTACTTCCTGCTGCTGCAAATTCCCCTCGCCGCCATTCTGTACCTGATGGGTGGATGGTCGTTTGTGCTCTGGGGCATCTGCGTGCGGATGGTTTCCCTGTGGCATTGCACTTGGCTGGTGAACAGCGCCACCCACAAGTTTGGCTATCGCACCTTTGAAGACTCAGGCGATCGCTCCACCAACTGCTGGTGGGTGGCGCTCCTGACCTACGGCGAAGGCTGGCACAACAACCACCATGCCCATCAATACTCCGCTCGCCATGGTTTGGCTTGGTGGGAAATTGATGCCACTTGGATGACGATCCAACTGTTGCAGTTCTTGGGCTTGGCGAAGAACGTCAAGTTGGTGAAGGCGGAATCGTAACTTGGGGTGAGCGGCCGTTCAGCCCCGATCGCTTGACAACGGTTTGAGGAAAATTCTGATTCAATCCCAGCTTGGCCCCAAAAGCTTCAAAGCTTGATTCAAGAATTGTCTTTAGTCGTTTCAACTCAACGATCTTTAAAACCAGTTGATTAGCCCTCTTTCGCTGTACGGTTGAAAATCCCTACCATTCAATTGCAAATTGATCGACGGGTTGGTTGATTTCTGTCGAACTCAACCCGCGATTAAGCTTTCAGTCTTAAAGCAGTACCCATGGGAGTGCTGCTTTTTTGTTGCCCATGAATTGGGTTGACATGAATTGGGTTGATGGGTTGTTCATGAAGCCATCCTCAAAGGAACTCAACCAGCCGCCATGAGATCGCCGGAGATTAATAGCCGCTGCCGGGCGCACCCGTGCCCCTATTTGATCCGCCTGTTCGCCAATTGGCAAAAAAATCCCGCCTCAAGGGCGGGATCTAATCTTTTGCGGATCTAATTTTGAGTGAAGATTAGATCCAGGTTTGAATGCGCGGCTACAACGATTCCCTGAACCATGCCCGGGACAAGGGTTGTGGGCGAGACTTAGTAGTCGAAGTCGCCGCCGCCCATGCCAGCGCCAGCGCCAGCAGCTTCCTTCGGTTCGGGCTTGTCAACCACAATGCACTCGGTGGTCAGCACCATCGCCGCGATCGAGGCAGCGTTTTGCAGGGCCGATCGGGTCACCTTGGCGGGGTCAACGATCCCAGCTTCAAACATGTCTACGTATTCGCCGCTCGAAGCGTTGTAGCCCACGTTGAAGTCTTTTTCCATCACGCGCTCAGCGATCACCGCGCCGTTTTGACCGGCGTTTTCAGCAATCCGCTTCAGGGGAGCCGTCAGGGCACGAGCCACGATCAGTGCGCCGGTTAGCTCTTCGTCCTTCAGGTTGGCATTTGCCCAGTCGGTCAGGCTGGGAGCCAAGTGCGCCAGGGTCGTACCACCACCGGGCACGATGCCTTCTTCAACGGCCGCCTTGGTGGCGTTGATCGCATCTTCCAGACGCAGCTTGCGATCCTTCATTTCGGTTTCGGTGGCCGCGCCAACCTTCACCACTGCCACACCGCCGGCCAGCTTGGCCAGACGCTCTTGCAGTTTTTCCTTGTCGTAGGAAGATTCAGTTTCTTCCATTTGACGGCGGATTTGCTCGCAACGGGCCTTCACTTCGGCTTCGTTGCCATCGGCCACGATCGTGGTGGTGTCCTTGGTGATCGTGATCCGGCGGGCTTGACCCAGTTGCTCCAGCTTGGTGCTGTCGATCTTCAAGCCAGCATCTTCGGTGATCAGTTGACCGCCGGTCAGGATGGCGATGTCTTCCAGCATGGCCTTGCGGCGATCGCCGAAGCCAGGAGCCTTCACAGCAGCCACGTTCAGCACGCCGCGCAGACGGTTCACCACCAAGGTAGCCAGGGCTTCCTTCTCGATGTCTTCAGCGATGATCAGCAGGGGCTTGCCAGCGCGAGCGGCTTGCTCCAGGATCGGCACCAGGTCTTGCACCAGGGTGATCTTCTTGTCAGTCAGCAGGATGAAGGGGTTATCCAGCACTGCTTCCATCCGCTCGGTGTCGGTGGCAAAGTAGGGCGAGATATAACCCTTGTCGAAGCGCATCCCTTCGGTAACTTCCAGCTCAGTCGTCATCGACTTGCCTTCTTCCAGGGAGATCACGCCTTCTTTGCCCACTTTGCTCATGGCATCGGCGATCATTTGGCCAACTTCTTCGTCGTTGCCGGCGGAGATGGCTGCCACTTGCGAGATGGCTTTGGAGTCGTTTTCGGGGACTTGGCGAGCGTGGGCCTTGATTTGATCCACCAGGTAAGCGACGGCCTTTTCAGTACCGCGCTTCAGGGTGATGGCATTAGCGCCAGCGGCCACGTTGCGCAGACCTTCTTTAACGATCGCGTGGGCCAACACGGTGGCGGTGGTGGTTCCGTCGCCCGCTGCATCGTTGGTTTTGGAAGCGGCTTGGCGAATCAGGGCCACGCCGGTGTTTTCCACGTGATCTTCCAGTTCAATTTCTTTGGCGATCGTCACACCATCGTTGATGATTTGAGGTGCGCCAAATTTCTTTTCGAGCACGACGTTGCGACCCTTGGGACCCAAGGTGACGGCCACGGCTTCCGCCAGGATGTCCATACCGCGCTCAAGGGCACGACGGGCGTTTTCGTTGTAGATAATCTTCTTAGCCATGATCTGCCTGTTGGAGGTTGAAGAATGAGGAGTTTTGCGAAACCCAGGATTGGGCTGGTTAGTCCGGTTTGACGATGGCTGGTTTGGCGATCGGCTTAACCGGGGCGATCGAGCCGAGGAACCGTCAACCCTTGAAGAGCAGCCCTTAAAGAGCAGCGGTCGATCGGGACGGCTCGGGCCATGGCTTAATTAGCCAACAACCGCCAGGATGTCTTTTTCAGAGAGCAGGACGTAATCTTCGCCGCCCAGCTTGATATCCGTGCCAGCGTACTTGGAGTAGAGAACTTTGTTACCAGTGCTGACTTCGGGAGCTTGGCGGCTACCATCATCGTTGCGCTTGCCAGGGCCCACAGCGACGACTTCGCCAACTTGGGGCTTTTCTTTGGCGTTATCGGGCAGGAGAATACCGCCAGCGGTCTTTTCTTCAGCGGCGGCGACTTTGACCAATACGCGATCGCCCAAAGGAGTCACGGTCGATACGCTCAACGATACGGCTGCCATACAGAATCTGTCTCCAGAGGTTTGAAGTGAAAAGCTAGACCAATGGTGAAGCGGATAGGCGAAAGGCTGAAAACCCGTGGTTACGCAGTGCTGACTGCGCGGTGCTGACAGGGTGTCTGTCGCAGCCTGACCAACGGCTTTTAGCACTCTCTCCATCCGAGTGCTAATTTACTGGAGACCATGGGGCCTGACAACAGACCCCTCTGTACGGGTTTCCGAACTGGCAACCAGGGCGTAACTTGGAAAGATCTCGATCGCCCCGCCCAGTACGTCACCCGCCGCCCGACACACCTTGCCAACCACCCTCAGCCCCACCGCATTGCCCCATGGCAACCCCATTGCATTCTTCCCTTGCGAACCCAGAGGCCGATCGACCCGATCCCGATCTCGATCCCGATGCCTTAACCCCTTGCCCCGTCGAGGCCCAAACCAATTCCCCAACCGAGGAGGCCCGATCGCTCCTGCCCGTGGTGCGGACATTGGGAATCGATCGCATCGAACGCCACGTTTTCATTTGCGCCGACCAAACCAAACCCCTTTGCTGCCCCAAGGATGCCAGCCTGGAATCCTGGGACTATCTGAAGCGGCGATTGCGAGAACTGGGTCTTGACGGAACCGGCCCAGGCAACCCCTCCGGTGCAGAATTTTCCCCATCCTCCGTGGTTTTTCGGACAAAAGCGAACTGTTTGCGGGTTTGCACGGAAGGGCCAATTCTGCTGGTTTATCCCGAAGGCGTGTGGTATCGACGCGCCACCCCAGCCGCGATTGAGCAGATCATTCAGGAACATCTCATTGGTGGGCGTGTTGTGCAGTCCTTGGCTTTCTTTGAGCGATCTTTGCCCCAAATGGCTCCCTGAGCGGCGGAACTGGGCAGCCGTTGCACTCGGGAATCAGGACTGCCTAGCGAAATTACTGGTAGCACTCAACACCAGCATTGCCCTAAACTAGGAGGCAGGTTAAAAAAATACCCATCAATCCTGTCCGTAGCTGGTTAACTTGTCCAGCCGTGGTTGGTTTTTCGGATTTCCTGCCCGTGGCCCAACGACCACGACCCTAAGTTCATCCTAGTCGTATGATTACGGCGCATTCCTGCGGCGGATTGCGACAAAGTTTTGGTGAAATGTTGGTGAAATGGCAGTGAAGTGGTTGTGAACAATTGCGGTGAATTTAATTTTCCCCTTAAATTCCCGACCCGTAGGCTATGCAGTTCCTTGGGCTATGCAGCTCCTTGAGCAGCTCATTCAACGGGACTGAAATTAACCTGAGTGATTAAAAAGGTAGGCGATCGCACTCGATCGTGCTAACTTCCGCTCTTCCTAAAGATCTTTTCGCTTCCTATGAGAAGAAGCAATCTTGGTATTCAAAAACGAATCTTACTCATCGATGACGATCCAAATCTGATTTTGCTCGTCAAAGATTATTTGGAATTTCACGGATATGTGGTGATTCCGGCGAGCAACGGTCGCGAGGCCCTGGAACAGCTTGAGCAAGATTTGCCGGATATGATCATCTGCGATGTGATGATGCCGGAAATGGATGGCTACAGCTTGGTGAAATCCGTGCGCCAAGACCCGCGAACGAACTGGATTCCGGTGCTGTTGCTGTCGGCAAAGGGCCAAAGCCAGGATCGAATTAAGGGGCTGACCACGGGGGCCGATATCTACATGACCAAGCCCTTTGAACCGGAAGAATTGGTGGCCCAAGTTGAGTCTTCCTTAAAACAGGCTTCCCGGTTAATTCGTTACCAAGCCAAGGGAGATCGATCGCCCAAATTCAAAGTGCCAAAAGATGTGGAACTGACCCCCACGGAGTCGCGGGTGGTGCAGTTGGTGGCGCGGGGCATGGCAAATCGAGAAATTGCTGAATTGATGAGCGTCAGCCAACGCACGATCGAAAGTCACGTTAGCAATATGTTGGGCAAAACGGGACTCAGCAACCGCACAGAACTGGCACGCTGGGCGATCGAAACTCGAATGGCGTTATAACCAAAAACTTAAGGAAAACACTAAGCAAAAAAATAGATCAGCGATAGACAAAATGCTTAAGCAAAAAATAAGTGAACAGCTTAAGCCAACAACTCAAAAGCAAAACCTCAAACAGAAAATCAAACGAAACCTTAATAAAAAAAGATGGGCGATCGCCTGAATTGGCTAAGATCGCTCATCGCAATTGATATTGATTGAGTGGTGAGTGATGGTCTAGCTACAGCAATCTTGATTGATGGCTTTGGGCGGGCGGTCAATCTGCGATGATCGAATAATCGCCAGCCCATTGGCCACCCGAAAAATCCTAGACCGCAGCCAGCTCGCGAGTGGCGGGGTTCTTGCTGTTGCGGATCCCTTCGATCGCGGTGGCATAATCCGGGGCGTTGAACACCGCCGAACCGGCCACAATCGCGTTTGCACCCGCTTCGAGCACTTGCCAGGTGTTGTCCACCTTCAGGCCGCCATCCACCTCAATCCAAGGATCGAGACCGCGCTCATCGCACATTTGACGCAGCTTGCGAATCTTCGGCAACACACCGGGGATGAACTTCTGGCCGCCAAAACCGGGGTTGACGCTCATGATCAACACCAGGTCGCACAGTTCCAGCGTGTATTCAATCAATTCCAGCGGGGTCGAAGGATTCAACACCACGCCAGCCTTGGCACCCGCTTCCTTGATTTGGGCGAGGGTGCGGTGCAGGTGGGGCGAGGCGTTGTGCTCTGCGTGAACCGTGATGTGGTCAGCGCCGGCCTTGGCGAACGCATCCACATATTTTTCCGGCTCGACGATCATCAGGTGGACATCGAGGGGCTTTTGGGTGTGAGGACGCACGGCTTCAACGATCAGCGGGCCGATCGTGATGTTCGGCACGAAGCGACCATCCATGACATCAACGTGGATCCAATCAGCACCGGCAGCATCTACGGCCCGAATTTCTTCACCCAGGCGGCTGAAATCGGCGGATAGAATGGAAGGGGCGACGACGATGGGCTTTTGGCTCATGGTGGGTGCGTCCTCTGGGGGCGGGCAAGGGTAGAAATTGTATTTGTTTTAACAGAATATGAACAATATTTGTTAAAACTTGCAGGTTTTTCAGGGTTTCTTGACGAGCGATCGCGCTACAACCCAAACAGCATCCCCGATCTATCCACGATCAAGACAGGATCAGGATCTGTTCGCCCAAGATTTGCCCAAGATTCGTCCAAAATTCGCCCAAAATCTGTTCGTCGCCTTAATTGAGCCAGCAATTTGGTCAGCTTTCATCAGCTATCAGTGAGGAGTTATGGGTCGATCGCGCCATTTGTTTTCCCTCCGATTCGATCGCCTCGGCCAAGCCCTGATTCGGACTGGGCGCTTGGTGTTGTTAGGGGCGATCGGCTGCTCGATCGCCACGACCGCCAGCGCCACTTTGCCCGCCGTGTTGTTGCCGCTGTCCACAGGGCCCGATGGCATCGATTCTGATCGACTGCACCAAGCGCCCTACAACATCACCGGCCGCAAAATTGGCATTGGCCAAGTGGAAATTGGTCGGCCCGGTCGTTTTGGCTACGACAAAGCGGCGGGGAATGCGGATGATTTTCGAACTGCGGGCCTGTTCGTTTTGGAAGAGCGGCCAGGGCCCGATGAATATGTGGATGGCCATGCCCACAGTGTGGCGGGGGTGATGATTGGGCGATCGGGGAAATTGGCGCGGGGCGTGGCTCCTGGGGCCATGCTTTATTCCGCAGCCACGGGCCCATCCGAAGGCAATGGCCAAATTGGGGAATGTTTAGCTAGCCAGTCCGTGGCCCTGCAAAACCATGGCGATGTGCGAGCCATTAACTTCAGCTTTGGCGAACCTCTCAGCCAGGATCAGCGACTGAACGCCATGTTGGATGGCAATTCCCTGCTCACCCTTTGTGTGGATTGGTCGGCGCGGGCCCATGACGTGCTGTATCTGATTGCGGGCAATCAGGGCGATGGGGGCATTTCAATTCCCACGGACACCTTCAACGGCATCAATGTGGCCTTTACCCGGCGGTTTCGGGGGCAGTTTTCCAAGTTGGATTTTGCCAACCTGGGGAACGTGGTCACGGGGGTTGGTCGGCATTTGGTGGGCTTCGAAAGCAATGCAGGGTTGCGGCGGTCGATCGGGCTGGTGGCTCCGGGGGCCGATGTGGGGCTGTATGAACTGAGCGGCCAGGTGATCTATGCCAGCGGCACGAGTTTTGCCACCCCCCATGTCACCGCCACCGTGGCCCTGCTTCAGGAATGGGCCGAGCGGCAAATTGCCGGAAAGCAAGCCCGTTGGAGCAAAGATGCCCGTCGCCACCAGGTGATGAAAGCGGTGTTGATGAATTCCGCAGACAAGGCCAAGGACGCGGGAGATGGCAACCGGTTGGGCATGACGCGGGATGTGTGGCGCGAAGACGAAAAAACCTGGCTCGATTCCGATGCCGCCAGCGATCCGACGATTCCGCTCGATGAGCAAATTGGCGCGGGCCAACTGAATGCCTACCGGGCCTATCAACAGTTTGCACCGGGTCAATGGCAGCCGGGCGAGGCTGTGCCCTTGGTGGGCTGGGCGTTCCAGTCCTTGGCCCTGAAGGACGACCAACCGGCCGTTCACGACTACCCGATCGCCCAACCGCTCCAGGGCGGCAGCTTTGCGGCCTTGACCCTCACTTGGAGCCGCCATGTGGAATTGCTCGATCGCAATAACAATGGCCGGTTCGATCGGGGTGAAGGTTTTGTGAACAAAGGCCTGAGCGATTTTGATCTGTACCTGATTCCGGAAGGGGAAACCGTGGCCATCACCACTAACCCCTGTCGATCGATCAGCTCCGTGGACAGCGTGGAGCATGTGTTTTGTGAAGTGCCCAAAACCGGCCGCTATCGGGTGCGCGTGGCCCTGAAGGAGGCGGCTGTGGGCCAAAGTGATGAGTATGCCCTCGCTTGGTGGACGAAGGGAGCCAACTAGATGCACCAGCCGCCCGAGGATGTGCCGCCCCTGATCGATCGCACCGAGCTGGGGGTGCGCGATCGGGATCTCGACCCGATCGGCTCCCGGCTGCGGCTTTATCTCTACTACGCACCGATCGCCGGTTGGTTGCCGGCCTTGCTGGCCCTGCGGCGATCGGGTTTGGATGAGCGGGAATTTGTGGCGGCCAAGCGATCGGTGCAGTTGGCGATCGGCTGGGCGATCGGGCTGGCCGTGGGCAGCACGGTCAGCGAACAGCTCGCTAACCCCAGCCTCAGTTTTTTGTTGCTGCAAAGCGCCTGGACAAGCACCTATTGCCTAATTTGTGTGGGGCTGATGGTGTCCGTGTGGCGGCGACGCTCCTGGGCGATCGGGCCGGGCCGGGGGCGATCGGGCGATCGGCCGGATTCTGGCTGAGATCGATTGGGTTGATGTGCAAAAAACGGTAGCCCAACTTCTGCCAACTTGACGATTTTTCGTACCTCTCAACCTGATGCAGCCACTTAAAGTTTAGGATGTTAATTAAGGTTCACAAAAACCGTATTGTGCGACCCCATCAATGGGATAAGTATTGTTTTGCGCTATCCTAATCTCAGCCACTTGCGAGAACAAAGGCTCACTCAAGCAGCAGCCTTTGTTCTCGCAAGTATTCTCTGAATCTTTAAACCGATCTCAATTGGTTGGAAATACCATGGCTCAATTGGATAGCAATCAGATCGCAGCTTGTCAGAATCTCCAGGAATCCGTTGAAGCCATTGTGCATCTGGTTGAGCAAGAGTCAACACTCCAAAATCAAGATATTACGTCAGTTCATACGTCTCTGCGTAAGGCGATCGCCCCGACTTTTGAAGTGGCCTTTGTGGGGGCTTTCAGCGCTGGCAAATCAATGCTAATTAATGCCCTATTGGGTCGGGAATTGCTCTATAGCGCTGAAGGCCATGCCACCGGAATTGAATGCTACATCGCCTATGCACCAAGCGATCGGGAACGGGTTGTATTGACCTTTGCTAGTGCGGCTGAAGTTCACGAAGAAGTGCAGGTCTTGCTGGAGCGGCTGGGGGTTTCTTCGGCAATTGATCTGAGCCGAGAAGAGACCGTTTCAACGATTCTCACCGCCTGCGAAAAAATGATCGAAAAAGAAGGCGGCGAGTCCAAATCTGAACGGGCTAAACAAGCAAAAGCTCTCAAGTTGCTGATTGAAGGCTGGTGGACTAATCGCGATCGCATCCATCCCACCAGCAACACCACCTACTCAATGGAGCAATTTAATTTCACCAACCTCAAAGATGCAGCAGCCTATGCTCGCCGGGGCAGCAACAGCGCTGTGCTCAAACGGGTGGAATATTATTGCTGTCATCCGTTGCTGGAAGATGGCAATGTTCTGGTTGATTTGCCAGGAATTGATGCCCCGATCAAAAAGGATGCTGCCCTCACCTATAGCAAAATTAGCAATGAAGATACATCGGCTGTGGTGGCAGTGCTGAAGCCAGCCGCAGCGGGTGACATGACGAAAGAGGAAACCGAACTCCTGGAAGCGATGCGCAGCAATTCGGGAATTCGCGATCGGGTCTTTTTCGTCTTCAATCGTATTGATGAAACTTGGTACAACGTTCAACTGCGGCAACGCCTAGAGTCTCTGATTTCCAGTCAGTTTCGAGATGGACAGCGGCTCTATAAAACCAGTGGGCTGTTGGGGTTCTATGGCAGCCAGCTCCGAGAAACCAGTGCGGGCGATCGCTTCGGTCTCGATAGTATTTTTGCTAGCAGCATTAAAAGTGCAGAAATTGCCGAAGAAACGCCGCAGTTTGTCTATGAATTCAATCGCTATTGCTCTAGTTCTGGCAAATTACCGGCTAATCGGTTTCGGATCTCGGTTAATAACTATGAAAGCCAAAACGAAAACTATGTTCGAATTTTGAGCGAATATGGTTCACCCCTGGTGGATCAACTGATTCATGACAGCGGCATTGAAGTATTTCGAGAGGGCATCACGCGCTATTTAACGGAAGAAAAGCGGCCGCAACTCTTCTCGACTTTGGCCAATGATTTACAGCCCCTTTGCGTGGCCCTGCGTCGGTTGTATAGCGATCGCTACCGAGAACTCGATAGCCAGCCCACGGAACTCGAAGGCATTAAAAGCAATCGGCTCGATCGCCTCAACACCGATCTCAAGCGCCTAGCTGAAAACTTTGCAGATCATTTGAAGCGCGAAATCAACGAGATTGTTACTAATCAATGTGTCAGCTTTGAAGATGATTTCCGCAATTTGCAGGTGCGGATGCAGGGCCGGATGGGTGAGCTGCTGAATGGATTTTCCGTCAAGCAAGCCTATCAGCGGGCTACGTTAGCTCATCCACGCAATTCCACCGCTCCTTTGTTGGCGATTTTGGTTGAGGCATTCTATTACTTAGCCAATGAATTGGAAGAAGTGCTAACTGCGGAAATTGAGCGGGTGATTCGGCGGCTCTTTTCATTGTTGATGGATCGAATTCGCCATCAGGATTATTATCGGGAGCTATGCCGATTGGTGGGAGATGATGCGGGGCTAGAAGATCGATTGAAGGCGATCGAACAATCCGTGCAATTAGCCCTCCGCAGCGAGGCGAGCACTGAGTGCGATCGCTATGTGCGCGAAAGTCCCGATTTCTATCAAGAAGGCTCAGTTTCGCTCTATCAGTTTCGGGAAGTGTTGCGCCAAACTTCTGTGGGCTATGACTTTTTGCCGATGGTGGAAGCGGAACCCGCCATTCGCCAATTGCTAGAACTCGACTTTGCACCCAAGGTTAAGCGCACCGTGACAAGCACCTTTCGCCAAGCGGTGAGCCAAACTCTGAAGTCGCAACTGTTGCCCATAGCGGTGGAATACGAAGAGGTGATTTTGCAGCAATACACGATTGCCCGTAACCACCTAGAAAAAACGATCGAGAAGGAAGCCCAGGAGCAACTGGAGCAACTGGCTGAACAAAAGTCTGCTTTGCAGGAGCAAATTGCGACTTATAACCAGGCAGTGGAGGCGATCGATTCCTGTTTGCAATCCATGGGGTGCGATCGCTACCAACTCCCGATCGTTGAGCTAGTGACTTAACCCCAACCGTGTTTGGCAGCAAGGGGCTTGAGCATCTTGTCTAGGGACAGAAACCAAGATTTTTGAGGCATTTTTGAATGACTGAGCCAATTGTTTATCGTCTTGATGCCGAGGATGTCATTCGATCGGATGATGGCAACTTGCCCTTTGTGGAAATTTCGACTTGCTTGGCTACGGATATGACTGCCAACTTGGAAGAAACCTACGATGAGGACTTAGAAAAGGCTGCTTTTTCGGATGGTTTTCCCTGTAGGGTTTTGCGTCCTGGTCAAAAACAATGGCTGTCAGGGAAGGTGCGTTTCTTTCTGGAAATTGAGCTTGATCCAGATCAAGAAGAAGAGATTACTAACCCCGAAGGATCCAACTCGACGTTGGATGAGCTACGTAAGCTGGCTGGGGAATAGGGTAGAAGTAGAACTGTAATCTTCAAGAGGTTATTCATCATGGATTTTTCTAAAATGCAAGAACTTTTGCCCAACGAAGTGGTCACGATGGAGTATGGCTACTATATCAATAATCGTCCCACTAGCCAGATCTCAGAAATTCAAAAAATTATCAATGATCGCCTTGGTGGGGATCTTAGAATTTTGTTCTCAGAAGAAGGACTGAAATGCCAAGTTTTAAGACTAGGCGCACCAAAATGGAAATCTGGACGACTGCGGCTAACATTGCTTTTTGAGACAGATGAACCAGACGAAGTAGAGTCCTTGACTGGTAACCCTGATCAGCCTCTAGATGAAATTCGTAGATTGGCGGATGGATAAAGTTGATCCGGAGTCTTATCCTTAGTCAGGACTTGTTAAAACCATGCCCCAGGAATTTACATCTCTCAAACCACATGAAGTGATCTCATGCGAAATGAGATATCAAATTGGCTTAAAAAACCCAACCTCTACAGTTCAAGAATTCCTACAGGTTATTGCCAATGCACTGCAACACTATTCCGGCTATAACATATCCACTATTGAGTGGAACTCCAACCGCCGTTTATGGTTTTCTACAGAAGGCATCAGGGGAGAAGCTCTGCGATATGGAAAAAAAGGGTGGCAGTCGGGGCGGTTGAGGTTGTCGATCGAGTTTTGTCCTGATGAACCGGAGCCAGAACCAGAACCAGAAACGCCAGAATTGCCCTTATTAGAAGCCAGCATTGAACCGGCTGATTCTCCGTTAGATGAAATTCGGCGATTGGCAGAGGAATAGCAATGGCCAAAACACCTCGCACTAAAATTGACTCGTAGCGTGACAGTTACGAATTTGATTAATCTGTAAGTTGAGTTGTGGTGCAAAATTCAGCGCCAAAAAGATTCGTAAGAATCTAATTCTCTTGGCACTATATTTGGAGGTAGTCAGAGTGGAGAATCATCAATTAATGAAGCTAGGTGAGGTGATCTCCATCTCTACTGCTCAACACATCAGTATAACCAATGAAACCTGCACAGTTAAAGAGTTCATGAGAGGACTCTCTAGTGTGGTTGAGAATTATGTAAGGGGTTATGGCAACTATCGTTGGACTGAAGGGCGGGGGCAGTGGTTCACTGAAGAAGGCGTTGAAGGACAAGTGTTGAGGTTTGGGCAAAATGAGTGGGAGTCAGGAACTTTGCGATTAAGGATCGAGTTTTGTCCCGATGAACCAGAGCCAGAACTAGAAGCGCCAGAATTGCCCTTATTAGAAGCCAGCATTGAACCGGCTGATTCTCCGTTAGATGAAATTCGGCGATTGGCAGAGGAATAGCAAATGGCTAAAACTCCCCGCATCAAAATCGATCCAGCCGTTCGACAATTTGTACTCGATCGCGACAATCACCAATGCCAAAGTTGTGGCAGCCGCGATCGCCTAGAAATTGACCACATCAAATCCCTTGCCGCTGGTGGCTCCAACGACATTAGTAACTTGCAAACCCTTTGTCGCAGTTGCAATGCCCGCAAGCGCGATCGCTTCGATTCGCGGTTCGATCGCCGGTTTAATTGGTAATAATCGCCCTATTGCAATCACGGCGATCGGGCCCAGAGGATTGATCACAGGTCATGCGGATTTTGCTTGTGGAGGATGACGATCGGATCTTGCAGCCCCTGGCCGAGGCCCTGCGCGATCGCCACTACACCGTAGATCTGGCCAGCGATGGGCGATCGGGGCTGGAGTTGGCCCAATCCCTGGACTACGACTTGCTGATTTTGGATTGGATGTTGCCCCAACTCAGCGGGGTGGAACTCTGTCGGCAACTGCGAGCCGCTGGGCAAACCGTGCCGATCGTGCTGCTGACCGGGCGCGACACCAGCCGCGACAAGGTGGATGGTCTGGATGCGGGGGCCGATGATTATGTGGTGAAGCCCTTTGATTTGTCGGAGTTTTTGGCGCGGGTGCGGGCCCTGTTGCGGCGGGGAACCGTGGCCACCAATCCGGTGCTGAGTTGGGGGGCGTTGGCGCTGGATCCGCGATCGTGCGAAGTCACCTACCGCCACCAGCCGATCGCCCTGTCACCGAAGGAATATGCCCTGTTGGAATTGTTCTTGCGCCATCCGGGCCGGACGTTCGATCGCGCCAGCATCCTCGATAACCTGTGGAATTTTGACGAGCCACCCACCGAAGAAGCGATCACTGCCCACATCCGCCGCCTGCGCCAAAAACTGACCGAAGCAGGCGCACCCAAAACAGCAATCGAAACACGCTATGGCATGGGCTACCGACTTCATCCACAACTGCCGGAACTGGACGCGGGTTCTTAAGCGATCGCGCCCTGGAACGGCCCTGGCGGCCACGGAAGCCACCCAGTTTCGGGCCTTGCGGCGGCGGTTGTTGCTGTCGTTTCTGGCGGTGATGACGACGGTGGTGGGGCTGGGGTCGATCGTGGCGATCGAGTTTTTGATCTATAGCCTCTATCAGCAGGTCGATCGACAGCTTTTGGTGTTGGCTCAAGCGGCCGGCCACAGTTTGGAAGCGATCGAGGAAGCCCACGAAGAGCAATTTGACGACGACGGCGACGAGGACGATCGGCAGCAAGCAAAAGAGCGAGCAAAGCAGGAAAGAAAAGCCAAAAAAGAGCAAGAAAAGCAAGCGAAAAAAGAGCGAGCCAGGGAACAAGAATCAGACGATGAGGACGACGATAAGGATGAAGATCAGGACAAAGATCAAGCGAATCAAAATCAGGCAAGAACCCTCAATACCGATCGCCCCAATGCTGCCAACTTTTTAGACGATCGCTTTTTTGAAGAACGGGAAGAACTGCGGCCGCGCCTGGATAACGATGGGGACTTGGATATTCCCTGGCAAAGTTTGCAGCAACCAGATCAGGGGGTGGAGTGGTTTAATGCGCGGGGCAAGTTGTTGGCTCGCCAAGGTCGGATCTTTCCTGCCTGGCCCCTGGCCCCGATCGCCCAACCCCAAGGTGCGATCGCCCAAGATCAACAACTCCGCACTCTGACCACGCCGTTCTATGACGGGGAAAAGCAGCCCCCCAAACTCCGGGGCTATGTGCGGGTGACGGAATCGATCGACCCGATCAACAACGCCATCCAGCAATTGGGAACGGGCCTGGCGATCGGCTCGGGCCTGGCGATCGGGCTGAGTACGATCGGGGGTCTGTGGCTGACGCGGCAATCTTTGCGGCCGATCGAAGCCAGCTTTCGGAAACTGCGGCAGTTCACCGCCGATGCCTCCCATGAGTTGCGCGGGCCGCTGACCGCCATTCGCACCTCCGTGGAAGTGATGCAATCGCACCCTGAGCGGATTGACCCGACGGATGTGGCCAAGCTGGCGGCAATTCACAACGCCACCGGCCAAATGACCCAACTGGTGGAAGACCTGTTGCTGTTGGCACGTCAGGACACCCCCGGAGCCGCCGCCCACCCGCGCCAATCGATCGACCTGCCCGAATTGCTGGAATCCTTGATTGAGACCTACGCCGATCGGGCCGCCGTGCAGCAACTGGAGCTGACCGGTGAGCTGGACCCCGCCGTTGTGTTGGGCGAGCCGCTGCTGCTGTGGCGGCTGTTTGGCAACCTTTTGGATAACGCCCTCAAATACACGCCAGCGGGCGGCCGGGTGCAGGTGGTGATTCTCCCGATCGGGCGCGATCGGCAAGTGCGGGTCGAAATTCACGACACGGGCATCGGCATCGCCCCGGCGGATTTGCCCCAAGTGTTCGATCGGCTCTGGCGGGCCGATCGGGTGCGATCACACCGGGAAGGTGGCTCGGGGCTGGGCCTGTCGATCGCCCAGGCGATCGCCCGATCGCACCAGGGCCAAATCACCGTTCGCAGCCAACTGAACCAAGGCAGTTGCTTCACTGTCACCTTGCCGGTTGTTGCACCGAGCGGCAAAGTCTCCACCCCGTGAGTGGATGTCTGAAAAGGGTTTCCCGCAAAAAGTCGATCGCCGTTGTGTGACCCCAGTGGACAGATTTTCAAGCGGTCGCTGGATGGTTGATCGTCATTTTTTTGTCATTTTTTCTACCTAGCCTGAAAGGGGCAATGCTTCAGCAACTTCCGCCCCCTAATCAGGTTGGTTGTCCTTGAAATTTCTTGAGCATGGTGATGAATAACCTCAAACAATTACAGTTTTTTGCCGTTGGTGCGCTCACAACCTTGATGGTTTTGCCAGAAGCGGCCCTGGCTCGATCGCTGGCGGAATCTTCCCTGGAGCAACGGCAATCTTTCCAGAATTCAGCTATGGGGCAACGGCCTGCCGAACGCTTCACGAGTGGGCAAGATCGAACCAAAGATGATGACGATGACGACTGGGACGACGACAAAGATGATGATGACGACGACGACAAAGACGACGATGACGATCGGGTCATTCGCATTTCGGGCCGGGTCATTCGCTTTGGTGAGCGGGACGAAAATGAGTGGATTGTGGAAGCCAACAGCCGACGATATCGAGTAGATGCGGGGCCGCGTTGGTGGCGCGATTTACCTGTTTCCGTGGGCGATCAGCTCACCGTTGAAGGCGAGTTGGATGATGGCGAATTGGATGCATTTTGGGTGCAATTAGCCAACGGAGAAACGGTGCAATTGCGAGGGCGATCGGGGCCGCCGCCTTGGTCGGGGGGTCGCCGTCGATCACGCTAATAACCTTCTTCAAGAGAGACCCACAATCCCAACTCTGTGGCTGTCATGAGTTTGTCATTTTTGTTGGTTACGGTTTAGGTAATCGCTGAAAACGCGAGTTTTGCAATCCCGATCGCCCGACCGCTACCTCTCTTGGAGAATGTTCATGTCCTTGCTTCCCTTGGCTCGCTCATCTTCTGCACCGGCAAGAGTCCTGACCCGGGGACGTTTGGCCCTGGCCTTGGTCGCCGCCCTCAGCATTGTGACCAGCGCCGGTTGCAGTTCCCAAACCGCTGCCAACCCTGCGGCCAGCCCCGCCGAGTCGGCCGCCGCTAGCCCCGTTGAACCGGCCGCCAGCCCTGCCGCTAGTCCGGCGGCCGGCGGTGACCTCAGCGCATTGACCGCCGTGGTAACCAAAACCCGGGCGGCGGTGGAAGCGGGAGACGCAGCCAAGGCCAAAACGGAATTTGAGCAATTTGAAGCCGCTTGGAAACCCGTTGAAGATGGAATTAAGGAAAAAAATCCCAAGGCCTATGAGGCGATCGAGGAAGCGATGGACGGTGTGAGCGGGCAACTGGGCGGCAATTTGGATAAAGCCAAAGCCCTGACGGCTCTGAGCAGTTTGGAAGGGGCGATCGGGCAGGCGAAATAGGGCAAAATCAGCCAATTTCCTTGATTCTGATTGCTGGTGTTGTTGCTTGCGGATCAAGCCTGAACCGATCGCGTGATTTGCCAGGTTCAGGCAACTTGTTTCTAGAGGCTCGATCGCCCATGTTCAAAAATTTCCAAACATTCCAGAAATACCAACGCAAATATCATCGATTTCTGGCTCCCATTTTGCTGTTGCCCCTGATCTTGACGGTGATTACGGGCATGTTGGCCACCTTGGTGGAAGAATGGCATCTGCCCGGAATTAAGCGCAGCCTTTTGATGGATATTCATACGGGTGAAATTTTCCATCTGGAAGCGATTTATCCCCTCTTGGATGGGTTGGGTTTGTTGGCTTTAATCCTGACGGGTATCTCGATGTTGGGATGGTTTAAACCAAAGCGCAGCCCAAAGCCGTTGGAATAGGCTAAGGGATCGTCGGGTTGCTTCTTGATGTCAGCACCCATCACCCGAAATTTATGACCGATCGCTCTCCTCAACAGCTTCCTAGCCTCAATCTAGATCACCTGCTGAATCGTCGATTTCACGGCACACCCTGGCAAGCTTTCTGGCAGGAATTTTTGGGCAACAGTGGCCATTTCCTGATTCTGAAAATTTTGTCTGATATCGCCAAAGATGGCTGGTATGCCTCCATCAATGACATTGCAGATTGGTCTTTGATTGGGGCTTTTACTGTGCAATCTTGGTTTCTCAGCCAACGAAAAATTCATCCATTTTGGGGCAACTTAATTGGCCCTAGTTGCTACACGTTGGTTGATTTGCCGTTGGATGGTTGGGAATTTTTTGAAAACCCCAGTCATTGGATGCTTTGGGGGTTTTGCTCGTTGGTGGCCATTGCCCAGGGACTCAGGTTGGCCTGGAAGCCTGCTATCACTCGATATCTATTGCCCCTGGAAAGCATTGCCCGCACGGTGATGGTGTGGGTTGCCTATTTGATTACGACGGCGGCGTTGCACCAAGAGCCGGTGACGTTGACTTATATTCAAATCTTTTTTACGGGCGCAAGCCACGAATTTCTATTTTCAGCGCTGGTGTTTTTGGGGGTGTTGTTGGGGTTGCAATCGCTGCAACTGGCTCAGCAACAGCAACAAACTCAGGAAACTGCGGCCATTTTGCGCAATTTGGCCCAATGGGGTATGGGCAATCATGTGGTGACTTCAGCGATCGCCAATCCGTCGGCCCTGACCTTTCAGCGGGTGGAACGGGCGATCGTGTTTATGGATATTCGAGGGTTCACGACTTGGTGTGAGGCGGCGCGGCCGGAGCGGGTGGCGCAGGTGCTGAATTGTTACTACCAAGTGGTGGAACCGGTGGCGACGGTGCATCGGCCGCTGCGGGTCACGTTCACGGCGGATGAGGTGATGGTGATTTATGCGGATTTGCCCCAGGCGATGCGAGCGGCGGTGGCGATGCAGCGGGCGGCGCGATCGGTGCTGTCGGCGGAAGGGTTGGGGGCGGGCTGCGGATTGCACTACGGCCCGGTGGTGGAAGGGTTGTTTGGTAGCGACGGGGTGCGCACTTACACGGCGATCGGGGACACGGTGAACACGGCCAAGCGGATTGAGGGAGCCACGCCTGCCCATCAACTCTACCTATCGGATGCGGCCTATCAACAACTCCCGATCGAGCTACAGATTCACTGCCAAGCATTGCCGTCGATTCAGGCGAAGGGCAAGCGTGTTCCTGTGGCGTTGTGGCACTGGCAGGGCGATCGCGGTCAGGTAGCGATTCCCTAGGCCTTGGGGCGAAACAGGGCAAAAACGGAGGTGTAACCGTGAATAAAGGTTGTGCCACCCACGGGGCCAATTTCACCGTTGCAGAAAAAGCCCGCCACGGGCATCAGACCCAAATATTTTTGCAACAGGCAGGAATCAAAATTGGCTTTGTTATACAGCCCTTGGCCACGACCCACACAGGCAAACATCAAGGCCCCGATCGGGTCGGGCTGTTCCGATGGGCGATCGCGCAAATACCGTTCCAACAGGGCGCGTAGGTCTTCGGCGGAGGTGTCCGCGTCTCGCAAATGAAACTGAATCCGTTGGCCCCGGCGGATTCGATCGCCGATCGCGATCGCGCCGCCGCTGGGATCCACCCCCAACAGGTTGCGAATTAGGAAATCGCCGGGTTCCAGGGTTTGGCGAAAGGCATCGCGGGCCAAACCCACAAAAAGGGAATATTGCGCCAGTTCGCGATCCTTGTCGCTGAGTTCTTCAATTAGTTGCCGCAGGGCCTTGAGGGGGGCTTGGGGTTTGTCGGCGATCGTGTCTTTGTCCATCTGAATCGACACTTGCATCACGATGTTGCGCTCGCATTCCGTGACCCACAGGGGCTGACCGATCGGGCGGCAGCCTTGGGCCACAATCGGCTCAATCACCACATCGCCGCTGAGGGCCACCCCCACCGCGCCCGATCGATAGGCCCGATAGTCCGCAAAGAGTTGCTTGGTTTCCCGAAAGGAGTCCCCGCTGGCCAAGCCGCCCACGGTCACGGAGCCGGGATAGGCATAGTCCAGCCCTTGCAGCAGGTCGTTCATTTGCACCAACCCCGGATCCGCAAAGACCAAAAAGTTAGGGTTCGTGGCGGGATCTGCCCCGATCGCCTCAATCCAGGGTTGGGGCGGCCCATCCAAATCGGGCAGGGCCTCGCGATCGATGTGAAAGGTTTGGATGGTGACGTTGGGTAACCGAGCGGCCATCACGCAGAGGGCCGGATCATCTTCCACCTCTTCCACCTGTTGCGGATCCAGGTTGCCCACAACGCCGCTGCCCCCACAGCCCGCCATGGCCCGAGCAGGCAGGCGATCGCGCAGCAGGGGCATCAGCCGCGCATATTCGCTGCTAAAGGCCGATGAAATGAAGACCAGCAACAAATCTGGCGGTTGCCCCAAGGTGGCCAAAACACGCTGGCTGACCTCATCAATGGCCGCTTCTAGGGATGGTTGCTTGGAAACGGCGCTGACCCATTTCATTTGGTCACTCATGGGGGTTGTCCTCCTGCGGGCGCGGGTCGATCGCTCGGATCGAGTCGGATCAAGATCCTAACCCGGGAGCCTCTGGCCAAGGGCGATCGTGCAGCGAACTGTTGCAAATGAAGTGAGGAGCCGTTTGGATTTACACGGAGGTGGTTTCCCGGACTAATTTGTCCCAACCCAACTCCTTCAGTGCGCCGTTACGACGCAAGGGGCGCGTCACCAATTCCAAAATGTCGCGGGTGCTGCCAAAGCCGTGAATTTGGGCAAAGGTAAACTCCACCGACCACTTGGTATTAATGCCGCGTGCTTCCAAGGGATTGGCGTGGGCCATGCCGGTAATCACCAAATCCGGCTGCAAATCATAGATGCGCTGAATTTGATTGTAGTTGTCCGGCTTTTCAACAATTCGGGGCAATTCCACCCCCATTTCCTGACAGGTTTTGGTTAACAAATCCAGCTCGGCCCCTTGGTAGCGTTTGTCCATGTAGGGAATGCCAATTTCCGGCACGGTTGCTCCACAACGAATCAGGAACCGCGCCATGGAAACTTCGAGCAAATTGTCACCCATGAAGAAAATCGACTTGCCGCGAATTAGTTGCACATAGTCTTCCACGCTCTGCCAAATTTGTGCTTCCCGCTCGGCCAGTCCTTGGGGTTCAATGCCCAACACAGCACAGATTTTTTCGATCCAAGCGCGAGTGCCATCGGGCCCGATCGGGAAGGGTGCGCCAATCAATTTGCACTTGCGCCGCCGCATGAAGGCTGTGGCCGTGCGCGAGAGGAATGGATTCACCCCGGATGCGTAGTAGCCTTCGGCCAAAGCGGGCAATTCTGTGTAGCGTTTGGCGGGCAACCAGCCGGCTAATTTAATCCCTTGGCGCTTCAGTTCGAGGGTCAATTGCGTGACGATCGGGTCAGGCACTGAGCCAAACAACACCAGCGGTTGATGGTTCACATAGCCCGCTTCGTCTTCCTGGATTTCTTCTTTCTTTTTGCCAAAGTTCAGCAACTTTTGAATGGCGTTGCGATCGTCTGCGGCGGCGGGCGTTTGTTGGGTGGCATCGGGACAGCGCTGCACCATGGCCGCCAGCACCGTATCTTCCCCTTGGGTAAAGGCATAATCCAGCCCATTGGCGCGGGCCACCACGATCGGGATGCCGATTTCTGCTTCCAGTTTGGGGGCGATTCCTTCCAGATCCATCTTGATGATTTCGGTGGTGCAAGTGCCAATCCAAACAATCACCGACGGGTTGCGATCGCGCTTGATATCTTCACAGAGTCGCTTCAGTTCTGCGTAGTCATTCAACTGAGCAGAAATATCCCCTTCTTCGAGTTCCGCCATGGCATAGCGTGGCTCGGCAAAAATCATCACACCCATGGCATTTTGCAAGAAATAGCCACAAGTTTTCGTGCCAATCACTAAGAAGAAACTATCTTCAATTTTTTGATAGAGCCAAGCGACGCAACTGATCGGGCAAAAAGTGTGATAATTGCCCGTTTCGCAGTCGAATTGGAGGGCGGGGGTGTTGGGTTCGATCGTGGCGGTCATTGGCTGTTCCTCACAGGTAAAACGGTTGAGTTTTGGGGGATGAATCGGAGGGGCGTATGGCCGTACGTCCTGATCCAGAAGTTTGACTGCAACCCGCTACCCTGACCGCGATCGAACCCTGAATTTCGCGGAATTTCGCTGAACTTAAAAGGTCGATCGCTCCCAAATGGGAATCAGCTCAGCATCGCGGGTGCGGCCATTGCAGTCGGTTTCCTCAAGCTGTTCGATCGGGGGTTGGGCAAACTCGATCGGCGCAGGATCGCTGGCGGGTAACAGGATGGCGGGACGGTTGCGGCGTTCGCGGGCGGCGGCCTTGGCGGCTAACTCCAATTCCTGATCGGGGTCAAAGTCCAGCCCCAGCGCTTCGATTACCCGATCGGGATCGCTGCTGAGATCCACCAACAGCGGCATCAACTCCGTCACTCGTGGTTCCAGCACCGTCGCCGTCGCCAACAAAAAACTCGACAGGGGGCGGCGGTGGCCCAACTCGCTTTCTGTCCAAATGGCCATGCGGGCCAACCAGGAACGGTTATCGCGGTAATAGTCCAGCCACTTTTGACGGAGCGATCGGCGCAACTGTTCAACGTTCATAGGGCGGAAGATCGGTGGACTTTGGAGATATCAAACCTCGATCGAGCCTACCTGATTAATCCCTATCCGGGCGCAGCGGTTGCAGGGGAATTGTGGGGCCTTGGGCGGAGGGCGCACAGCGGTGCGCCCCTACGTTTTGCCTTGGTTTTGTCGATCGCCCAACCGATCGCCCGTCGCTGGGGGCAAGGGGCTTAAGCCCCTTGTCTGGACGCGGATTCAGCCCTTACACCATCATCAATTCGGGTTCGGGTTCCGTTGTCTTCGGTTCTTGCGGGTTCAGATAGAAGTCCGACAGCATCGAGAACAACTCCCGATCGGGCGATCCATCGGGAACCACGCCCTCCGGCATCGCCAACAGTTGATCGGCAATGTTCAAGTAATAGTCACAAACCGGCAGCAACGACGGGTCAGACTCCGCCATCTCAAACAGCGTTTTGCCCTTCACCCGCGACACGCGAATATCTTCAATCAGCGGCAAAATTTCCAGCACCGGCATCGGCACGGCGCTGACATATTTATCAATCAGATCCCGCTTGGAAGTCCGGTTGCCAATCAAGCCCGCCAGCCGCAGCTTGTGCGTCCGGGCCTTTTCGCGCACCGAAGCCGCAATCCGATTGGCCGCAAACAGCGCATCAAAGCCGTTGTCCGTGACGATCACGCAGTAGTCCGCATAGTTCAAGGGAGCCGCAAAGCCGCCGCAAACCACGTCGCCCAGCACGTCAAACAAAATCACGTCGTACTCATCAAAGGCGTTCAGCTCCCGCAGCAGCTTCACCGTTTCGCCCACCACGTAGCCCCCACAGCCCGCGCCGGCCGGCGGCCCGCCCGCTTCCACGCAATGCACGCCGCCATAGCCCTTGTGGATCACGTCATCGGGCCAAACGTCTTCGTAGTGATAGCTCTTGGCTTGCAGGGTGTCGATGATCGTGGGGATCAGGTAGCCCGTGAGCGTGAAGGTGCTGTCGTGTTTCGGATCGCAGCCAATTTGCAGCACTTTTTTGCCACGACGGGCGAGGGCTACGGAGATGTTGCAACTGGTGGTGGATTTGCCGATGCCACCTTTGCCATAGACAGCGAGTTTCACGGGGGAGTCCTCTGGGGAAATCTGGTTGGAACAGGACTGGAGCAGGAATGCAACGGGGATTTAGTCTCGGTCAAGCTCAATCAATCTCGGTCAACCTCGATCAAGCTCAGTCAGGTGGGGTCAATCTCGCTTAGTCTTCGCCAATCTCGGTGAGCTGCCCGAGTCCTGAACCGGCAGACCGAGCGCGATCGAAATGAGCGAGATGGCAAAAATTAAAACCGGAGCATTGAAGCCTGAGCAGAGGGGCCGATCGGGAATGGGATTAATCGCGAATGAAGCTCAGCGGTAACGAAAATCGGGAATGCAGCCAAAAAACTGAGTTGGGGGTGGGCAGCCCTGGAGCGATCGCGGTTGGTTGCCCCACCGATGGCATTATCAGCAGATTTTTCCCGAAAGGAAAGCAAGGCTAATTTTGTCCGGCCGCGCCAGAAGCCTAAGGGCTGATCCTAAACTCAAAAAATGGTTTTAAAGCTGATTAAAATCAAAAAAATGCGTTTTTAAGCTAAATTAAACAAATTTAGGGTCTAATTTTTATAAAAATAAAAACAAAACCAAAACACAACTTCTTAGACCAGCCCAGCCCTTAATTCAGAGCCTGCTCGACTCCCTCATCAGTTTGGGCTTTCCCAAAGGCGGATCCGAGGGCGATCGCACCCCCAAACAGCCGGGCGATCGAGAAATTTGGCGCTGTTTGTTAAGAATTCAATCAAAGCGGGGAGGGTTGGCAGAAAACCAGGCGGCGGGATCGATCGATCAGCTCACCCTTGGCAGCGATCCCCGATCGGGAGTTGCACCCACTCGTCAAGGAAGCCAGAATCGATCGGCCGCTGGCGAGTGGTTTGTGGCAAATTGGTGGCAGCATCGAGCCAGTTGTGTTACGCCATCTGGTGTTGCCCAATGGTGCAACGGCCCAAAACGCCTGCTGTTTTTGAAATCTCTCCGAGTCCTGTTGTTGCCGAGGGTTGCCCGTTATGTCTTTTGAGGTGTTGTTGATCTTGATCCTGGCGCTGATTTTTCTGTTGCAGTGGCTTGATGGACTCGATCGCGATCGACGCAAGGCAATTGAAGTGCGCCAAAAGGCTGAAGCGGATCTCCTCAATATGTTGATGTTGCGTAAATCCTTGGCAGATTTGTTGAAAAAATTGGCGGCGAACCCTGGCGACATGGGCTTGCAACAACAGGTTTTGGCCTCGATGCGAGTGCAGGAGGATGCCAAAGGAACCGGCCTGGGTTATGGCTCCCTGTTGGCGCTTTTTGAGGCGAACTCCGGTGATAAAACCCTGCGCAAAACGGTGCTAGAGGCGGGCCGGATTCACTACGGCAAGATTGCGGGCGGGGTGGCTTCGTTGGATGATGAACGCCGGGTCATGAACGATATTGCCGTTCGATCGTAGGAATGATCGCACGGGTGCTGAAGGTTGCTCCTCCGGGCGATCGCGGGGTGAGTTTTCCCCTTGGAGGTCAAAGCTTTTGGCAGTAATGTTTTTAAAGCTAGTAGGGTGGGCATCGCCCACCACCCTCTAGTCCAAGTAGCTAGTAGGGTGGGCATCGCCCACCACCCTCTAGTCCAAGTGGTATCCAGCCCCAAAGTCACAACTCCCCTCTCCCCAGTAGTGACCGGATTCATTGGGTGATGCGTCGTAGGTGGGCACTGCCCACCCTACAGGCTGAACTCATTCTTGGAACTGCCTCGGGCATCAGCCTCGAAAGTTTTGTTTGGGAAACTGTTTCTTCGATTCGCAAGCCGGGAAACCTGGTCTGAGCTGTTTATGGTTTTGTCAAACCCTGCCCTTAAATTGCCCGCTGCGATCGCCCTTGTCTGTGTCTTGACCGGTTGCGCCCAAAGCAAAGTAGCCCAGTGCAAACAATTGGTGACCATTGCCAACTTGGCCAACGAAACGGCCCGGGAAGCCGCCACCGGTAAACCGGAGGCCATGCGCCGTGCCGCTGAATCGTTCGATCGAGCTGCCCAGGATTTGGGCAAGTTGCCGCTCAGTGACACGCAATTAAAAGACCATCGATCGCGCTTGGCGGATATCTACACCGACACCAGCCGCAGCACCCGTGAATTTTTGAACGCCATTCAGCAAAAGGATCGCAACCTGGCTGAAATTGCGGTGCAATCGCTGGAGCAGTCCGCCAACAATGAGCGCAACCTGATCCAAACCATTAATCAAACCTGTCAGGTGGCTGAATCTGCCGCCAGCAATCCGACCCAGCCGAATCCCCCAGCGCCGTGAGATCCGTTCACCGCTGATTACTGCTGATTACCGCTAATTCCCGCTGAGACAACCCACGAAGCGCGGTTTTCTGGAGGCCGATCGCGAGACTCATGGCCCCGCGATCGACCTTTGCATTAGAACCAGTCGTCCTCATCGTCCCAATTGTCGTTGTAGGTCGATCGCCGATCGCGCGGTTGACTGCTGCCGCCAAGGTTGTTGTTGCGGGCTTCTCGTCGATCGCCCGATCGCCCTGACCCATCCCGAGGGGCCGGCCGGCTTGGGCGATCGCTGGGGCCGCCGTAGCCGCCGCCATAGCCCAAATCATAGGGATCGCGCGATGCCGGGCGGCTGGGTTCCCGGCGGCGATCGCCCTGGCCGTTCGGTTCATTCCAACCCCGATCGCCTCGGCCCGGGTCGCCGCCTCGGCCCAAGTCGCTGCCCCGGCCGTAATCGTTGCGGCCATAGTCGTTGCGCCCGTAATCATTCCGGCCGTAGTTGTAGTCCCGATCGTAGCGATCGCCGCCACCCAGTACCGCATCGCGCCCATCCTGGAAGGTGCGCCGAATGGAACCAAAGAAGTTGTCGTCATCTTCTTCGGCATAGCGATCGCGCACGTCCCGATTCAGGTTGTAGATCGCGTCTTGCAAGTCGGCCTGGGTGCGATCGATTTCGATGTCGTCGCTGGCGGCGATCGCCTCGCGCAGGGCCTTGACGGTTTTCTCGATCGCCCGCCGATGCACCTCCACAAACTGCATCCCAAAGTCGAGGGTCGCCTCCCGCAGTTGCCGCTCGGCCTGGAAGGTGAGCGCTTCGGCGCGGTTGCGCTTGTCCACCCGATCTCGCTGCGATCGATCCTGGTCGGCAAACTGCTGGGCCTCCTCGATCGCCTGGCGCACCTCCGCTTCGTTCAGGGTCGAAGCGTCTTGGATGATCACGCTTTGCTCGCGGCCCGTGGTCATGTCCAGCGCCGTCACCTGCAAAATACCGTTCGCATCGATGTCAAAGGCCACCCGCACTTGGGGCACACCACGCGGCGCGGGCGGCAAGCCCTTGAGGATAAATTTCCCGAGGGATTTGTTGTTGGCGGCCATTTCCCGCTCCCCTTGCAGGATGTGGATTTCCACCTGGGTTTGGTTGTTTTCGCTGGTAGAAAACATGTCCGATCGCCGCACGGGAATCGTCGTGTTGCGCGGAATCAGCTTTTTCATCACGCCGCCGGAAGTTTCCAGCCCCAAGGACAGGGGAGTCACGTCCAGCAGCAAAATATCTTTCACCTCGCCGCCCAGGATGCCTGCCTGGATTGCCGCGCCCACGGCCACCACCTCATCGGGGTTGACGTTTTGGCTCGGTTCCTTGCCCACGAGCGATCGCACCACGTCCTGCACAAAGGGAATTCGTGTGGAGCCGCCCACCAACACCACTTCATCGATCTGCGATGGCCGCAACCCCGCATCCACAAAAGCCCGCTTCAGGGGCGCGCGAATCCGTTCGATCAAGTCCGTGCAAAGGCCCTCAAACTGCGATCGGGTCAGGCGGGTTTCCAAATGCTTCGGCCCGTCCTCCGTGGCGGTGATGAAGGGCAAATTAATTTCCGTCGCGCCCACGCCGGACAGCTCGATTTTGGCCTTTTCCGCTGCTTCCGTCAGCCGTTGCAGGGATTGGCGATCGCGCCGCAAGTCCAGCCCCTCAGTTTCCAGGAACTGCTCCGCCAGCCAATCCACAATTTTGCGATCGAAATCATTCCCGCCCAACTGCGTATCGCCGCTGGTGGCCTTCACCTCAAAGACCCCATCACCCACTTCCAGCAGGGACACATCAAACGTGCCGCCCCCCAGGTCAAACACCAACACCGTTTGGCTACTGGCGCGATCGAGACCATAGGCCAAAGCCGCCGCCGTCGGTTCATTAATAATCCGCTTCACATCCAGCCCGGCAATCCGCCCCGCATCCCGCGTGGCCTGCCGCTGGGAATCGTTGAAATAGGCCGGAACCGTAATCACCGCGCCGGTCACGGGCTGGCCCAAATAGCGCTCGGCTTCATCGGCCAGCTTCCGCAAAATCATCGCTGACAGTTCTTCCGCCGGAAAGTCGCGCTGCAACTTGGGGCACACCACCCGCACATTGCCCTCCTCATTGCGCCGAATCGTGTAGGGGACGCGCTTTGAAGAAGGCGACAGCTCATCGTATTTGCGGCCAATAAACCGCTTCAGACCATAAAAAGTGTTTTGCGGATTCAACACCGTTTGGCGGCGAGCCAGTTGCCCCACCACCTTTTCGCCATCTTTGTTGAACCCAACGACGGACGGGGTGGTTCTCATCCCTTCGGCATTGGCAATGACGACGGGTTTCCCGCCTTCCATGACGGCCACGACGGAGTTGGTCGTACCGAGATCGATGCCAACGACTTTTCCCATTGCTTGGTTGCTTGTCTCTTGTTGCGGCTGCGAGTGGCTGAGGGGGCGATCGGGAAGGCCGTTCAGCCGAGTTGGATGAATGAACCAGCCCAATGACTGGCGCTTGAGATTGAGGGGCCCAGACAAGGGGCTTAAGCCCCCTGCCCCCCGGATCTCAAGGAATTTGCGGGGGACAGACTCAGCGCCCGATCGCGCGTTAAGAATCTTGTCGGCTTCATTCTATCCTGTGGCTTCCCATCCACCGAACCGAGGCGCGATCGAAACCGGGATCAACCTTGGCCAAAATCCTTTGCCAGAATGGAGACTGTTAGGCCGCAATGCCAGGAGCGTCGCCCCATGCTGCCATCCTTCCTAGAATCATTGCCCAACGCTGACGAACTCCCCGATTCTTGCGATATTCCCGTGGATAACGAAGACCAGAATTTTATTCCCAACGTCCTCTTGTTCCTGCTGGAATACATTTGGAAGCATCGGGAAGACTGGTTTTTTGCGGTTGATATGGGGGTTTACCACGCCACGGGGCCTCATCCGAAAGTGCCGGTGATTCCCGATGGCTTTTTGAGCCTGGGGGTCGATCGCCGCAAGAATGGTAAACCGCGCCGTAGCTACATCACCTGGACGGAAAACAACATCCCACCGATTTTGACTTTGGAGGTGGTTTCCTACACACCGGGTGAAGAATATGACGAAAAAATGGCAATTTACGCCCGACTGGGGGTGTTGTATTACGTGATCTACAATCCCGAATTTTGGCGGCGGGATGGTCACTTGCCCTTAGAGGTTTACAAGCTGGTGGAGGGAACCTATCAACTTCAGGTGGGTGAACCCTGCTGGATGCCGGAAATCGGCTTAGGGATTGGGCGCGATCGGCTGGTGGATGACCCGTTCGATCGAGAAGTCCTCACCTGGTACGACGCTCAGGGCCGACGCTATCGCAGTGAGGCTGAGGTGGAGCGCGATCGAGCCGCCGCCGAACGCCAACGGGCCGCAACCGAGGCCCAGCGAGCGGAACAGGCCGAGCAACGGGCTGACGAGGCCCAACAACGGGCCGATCGCCTGGCGGAGCAGTTGCGGGAGTTGGGCATTGATCCGGAGGCGATCGAGTCGGATTGATGGGGTTATGGCGGGTCTGGGGTGATCCAATCCGTGAGCGATCGCCCCAGGTAGGCTTCCAAAAAGGCTCGGGCGGCGGCGGGTTCGATCGCCTCTAGGGCTGCCACGATGGCTGGAATTGCGTCGGCTTGGGGGTCTTGGGTTTCGTTGAACCAATAATGCACGGTCGATCGGGCAATGCCCATGGTGACGGCGAGCCGGTTTTGGCTGATGCCGTAGTCTTGCAAGGTTTGTTTGAGTGCTTTTCCTGCTCGCGCCATGCCCCCAATGGTCTCAAAGGGGGGCTGATGGGCGCAATGATGAGATGGTTGCGAAACGGTTGATTTGTTCTCCCATGCACCGTGTGGATTGATCGCCACCCAACCGATGGTTATCGTTTGATTGAAACGCGATCGGTACGGCAATTTCACGAAAAACCGTAGGGTGCATGGGAGCAATCTCAAATTGTCATGAAATGTGCGGCTTGATCTCCCATGCACCGTGGATTGTGGCAACACAACCGATCGAAGATTCTCGGTTTGTTGCGGTTATTTGCGGTGCATGGGAGGGGTGGGGGAAATGATCGTTTCACGCCAAACGTTCTCCCATGCACCCTACGGTTCTTGGATTAGGGCTTGGAAGCGGGGATCTTGGCGGATAGGGGCGAAGGCGCTGTCGGTTTTGGCCCAATCCCGAGCTTGGGAGTTTAGCTTGATTGCTTGTCGTAGGTGGTCGATCGCTTTATCCACTTGACCTTGTTTGACATAACAGACAGCTTTGCCATACCAAGGGTAGTGGTAGTCGGGTTTGAATTGGATGGCTTTGTCGAAGCTGGCGATCGCCTCTTCATACCGCCCAATCCCTTTTAGCGCATTGCCTCGGTTGTTCCAGGTTCCGTGGCAGCCGGGTTTGAATTGGATGGCTTTGTCGTAGCTGGCGATCGCCTCTTCATACCGCCCGAGATTACCCAGCGCAACGCCTCGGTTGTACCAGGCTTCGTGTTTGTCGGGTTTGCATTGGAGGGCTTGGTCGAAGCTGGCGATCGCCTCTTCATACCGCCCGAGACTAAGCAGCGCATTGCCTCGGTTGTTCCAGGCTTCGTGGTAGTCGGGTTTGAATTGGATGGCTTTGTCGTAGCTGGCGATCGCCTCTTCATACCGCCCGAGATCATCATACCGCCCGAGATCATCCAGCGCAATGCCTCGGTTGTTCCAGGCAACGTGGTAGTCGGGTTTGAATTGGAGGGCTTGGTCGAAGCTGGCGATCGCCTCTTCATACCGCCCAATCCCTTTTAGCGCATTGCCTCGGTTGTTCCAGGCTTCGTGGTAGTCGGGTTTGAATTGGATGGCTTTGTCGTAGCTGGCGATCGCCTCTTCATACCGCCCGAGATTAAACAGTGCATTGCCTCGGTTGTACCAGGCTTCGTGTTTGTCGGGTTTGAATTGGATGGCTTTGTCGTAGCTGGCGATCGCCTCTTCATCCCGCCCAAGCTCGTTTAGCGCAACGCCTCGGTTGTGCCAGGCTTCGTGGTCGTCGGGTTTGAATTGGATGGCTTTAGAGATCGCTTTGCAATCGGGCCTCTCCAATGGACTGCTCCGGGGCAATATAACCCTTTGAACCCAAAAACAAACTGCGGGGATCTTGAATCAGTTGTGCTTGGCTATATTCCCCCGTTGCGACCTCTTTCACACCCCCAAAATCAATCAACACCAACTGGTCATCCGATCGCCGTCGAAGGATGTTATCGGGCTTGATATTTCGGTGAATCAAAGGATGCTGATGGACTACGGCTAATACCGACAGCAGATCAACCAAAAGTTGCACCACCGCCATTTCATCCCAGCGTTCTCCCTGGCCAATCTCCAAGCTGAGGGGTCGCCCATTGATGTGTTCCATCACAATAAAAAATTCGCCCCCTTCCTCAAACTTGGCAAACAAGGAGGGAATTCGATCATGGCGACCCAGGATCATCAGCTTGTCTGCTTCGCGATCAAAGTATTGTTTGGCAATCAATAAATCATCGGGCAGAATTCGGGAACCGTCGCGATCGAACTTGGGTTTGAAATGCTTCACCACACAATCTGGATGGCCGGGCAATTGCAAATCCTGGGCAATGTAGGTGTCACTAAAACCACCTTGCTTGCTCAGGAGTCGGTTAATCAGATAGCGATTTTGGAGGGTGCGGCCAATCATGAGGGGCAGTGAGCAGCGCTGGGAAAATGGTGGTCAGCCGCCTCTAATTTAGCCCCTAGTGTCAATGAAGCACCGATCGCCCCCGACGGCCGCCAGGGCTTGGCTACAATCCGATCGAGCTGATCGATCGCCCTGCTGATGGCTGCCTCATTTCTCTGCTGTGATCACCTGTAAATTTAGAGCCGCAACCGGGGGCGATCGCCACGAGGCGATCGGGTAAGACCCAAGGGCTTGAATTTTCTTAAGGGATGGCTGATCAGCGCGATCGCGTGGCTAGACTGAGCGGTGAGGATTTGGCTGGTTTGGACGAGGGAACCCCATGAGTGCGTTTGATTTTCAGCGATCGGGCGATCGCCCCCCCAGATTCAGCAAAGCGCCCAAGCCTCGGGAGTTGGGGTGGTCGGTGTTGGCTCCCTTGGATGATCGCGATCAGCACCCCTGTCCCATTTGTCGCCACGGACAAATTCAGCCGATGCCGATGATGGAGGATGCCTGGTCCTGCGATTTTTGTCGGCATCTATTCACGCTGGATTTGCAATCCCGGATTTTGCGGGTGGAAGACAGCACCCAGCCCTTGCAGTGGCGTTGGTTGGGGCGATCGTGGCAACCGGTGCGCTACAGCAATGAAGCGCTCACACCGACCATTTGGCTGCTGGCCGTGATTTTGGCGATCGGGCCGGTGGGGTTGATTGGTTTTTCGCAATACCTCTTTCCCCCTTTGCCCAGCTCCCGATCGGTGGGATTTGGCCAAGGGTGGTTAATTTCAGCGGCGATCGGGCATTTCATTTTGGCCGCCTGGTTGGTGCTGGAACATTACCAGTGGCCGCTCTATGTGTCGTTGAAGTTGCGCTGGCAAGATTGGCGATCGAACCGCTGATTGTCCTGATTAATCATCCCAATTTGACTCAATTGGACTTGATCTAAGTTGATCTGAATCATGCGGATCGAATCGGCGCGATCGGCTGAAGCGCGATGCATAGGAGCGATTAACCAGGCTGGCCCCACCCGCGACCTAGGCCACCAATGATCCGTGACAGGTTTGGTCTGCCAATTCCCGTTCCCACTGCTGGGCCTCTTGAATCGCCTGGGCTACCACCGCTTGGCAACTGTGGCCCGTTTCCACCTGCTGGAGCCACTGCTGGGCGGCATTGCCTTCCCGCAAAATGCGCTGCAAGGGTGACAAGAAGCAGCTAAACCCGCGCTCTTTGGCGATCGGGCGTAATTCTGCATAGAGTTGAGCGATCCAATCCCTGGCCTTGATGGTGCGGCCATCCTGCCAATGGCGTAGGGATGCATCCAAGCTGTGGCGAGCGACGGCCATTTCGTTGGCCAGAGTCAACGACAATAAATCGTCATTGCGGGTGGCGGCCGGCAACAGGCTCGCAGTGAGTGGATCTAAGCTGGGATCGTCCATCAATTGGCACAGCCGAGCCTCCAGTAGGGCCGTGATCGCCAGCAGGGCCAATGGATCAATCACCGGGTCACAAATCCGCATTTCCAATCGATTCAGGTTATAGGGTCGGCAATCGCCGTTGGGCCGCACGGAACTCCAGAGGTGGCGGACATTTTGCATGGTTCCCAGTTCTAATTGCTCTTCCGTCCAGCGAATGAAGTGCGCGTGGCTTTCAAACAGGGGCACTCGATCGGGCGTTTGGGGAAACAGATGCCAGCGGGTGGAATGGAATCCGGTTGGTTCGCCATCCAAGAAAGGAGAGGAAGCACTCAGGGCCAAGTAAAGCGGCGCTTCCACCCGCACCAGCCGACAGGCCCGCATCAACAGTTCTGGATCGGCAATGCCAATGTTGATGTGAACGCTGGCGGTGACGACTTTGGTTCCGTAGGTGCGTTCAATGTAGGCGTGGTAAGGGTTGGCCGGGTCAGATCGGTAGAAGCGATCGCTCCCGCCGAGGGCTAATGTGCCGCCGGGCACTAGGGTGTAGGGGCCCAGGGTTTTCAGGTATTGGCGCAGGCGCAACCGAGGAACGAGCAAATCGCACAGCAACCGCTCATAGCTGCACAGGGGAGCGGTGGTGTATTCCACGTTGCGGCTGTCGGGTTCACGCACAAAGCCATCTAGGTTGGCGGTAATTCGATCGGACAGGCCCACAATTTGCCCATCGTGGGTTCCGGTATAGATTTCAATTTCAAAGCCTTTGGACAGCATCATAGGGAGTTGTGAAGCAATTGTGCGCGTCGGTCTGCTCTGCCAGCCCGATTTCTATTGTCGCCTGCGGCGCGATCGCCCGAGGGCTGTTCTGCTGTTGCTGGGATTTTTTGGGTCTTGAAAGGGGCGATCGCCCGGCGGCTGTTCTGTCGGGTTCTGGCCTGGTTTTGTTGGATCTAGTTTTTGTTGGATCTGGTTTTGCCTGGCCGGTGGGCAATATGTTGCGCGATCGCCCTTGTGGCGCATCAGTGGCCCAGAAACCGTAGCAGCTCAGAGACCGTAGCACTGGGCGACCTGAGCCGCTGCTCGGTGGATGAGGGCATGGCGATCGACCAGGGCCGCCAAATCATCGCAGTAGCCGCCGCCGATCGTGCAGGCCACGGGATAGCCCGCCGCTACACAGGTGGTCAGAACCTGCATATCCCGCCGAAACAAGCCAGAATCGGTGAGGGCGAGCTTGCCCAGCCGATCGCCTCCGTGGGGATCCACCCCCGCATCGTAAATCACCAGATCGGGCCGCACTTGGGCGAGCAAATCTGGCAGGAAGCGATCGAGCGTTTGTAAATAGTCATCATCTTCCATGCCTTCTGGCAATGCCACATCCAAATCGCTGGCCTGTTTGCGGGCGGGAAAATTTGCCTCGCAATGCATGGAAAAGGTGAAGACCTGCGGTTCGTTGCGAAAAATCCAGGCGGTTCCATCCCCTTGATGCACATCCAAGTCCACAATCAAGACCCGATCGACCAGGCCTTCGGCCTGCAAAACCCTGGTGGCGATCGCCAAATCGTTGAAGATGCAAAACCCGGAGCCAAAATCGGGGAAGGCGTGGTGCGTGCCGCCCGCCAAATTGCAAGCCAGCCCATGGCGCAGGGCCAACCGAGCCGTCAGCACCGTGCCACCAGCCGCCACGCAGGTGCGATTGGCCAAGGCTGGCGACCAGGGCAACCCGATTCGGCGCTGGGCTTTTGGATCCAAAGTACCTTGGCAATAGGCTTCCACATAGGCGCGATCGTGCACCAGCTCAATCCAGTCCTGGGGCGGTCGATCGGGTTGGTGAAACTGTTCTGGGGTTGCCGTGCCATCGCTGCGTAACCGGTCATAGAGCCTTGCAAACTTTTGCATCGGGAACCGGTGGCCGGGTGGCAACGGCGCGACATAATCGGGGTGATAAACTAGCGGCACATTCATCGCAATCTTGGCTCCGCAATTTTGGCTCCTGGGGCCGACCTGCGGTGGGTCGCCGGTTCATCGCTGGTTCAAGTTGGGTTAACAAGCCTGGGATGGCGGGGCGATCGACCCGGTTCCCAACTTGGGGCTATGGGGCTAATCAACGGTTGATTGCTCCGGTTGATGATTCCCCCATGATTGTCCCCAAACGTCTTCCTAGGGTAACGCTCTCGCCTTCGTTGTGTGATTTGGGCGATTCGGATGATTTGACGATTTGGGTAATCTGGGCGATCGCCCCCCAACGGTTTAATGAACTGAAAATAATGAATTGAAAATAATTGAAAGATTAATTGTTCAATTAGTTCATGGGATTTTGAAACGGGATTTTGTCCGTGCAACCTTTCAGCGCAACTTGGCTTTACGGCAGCAACGATCCGGAGAATGCTGCTTATTTTGAAACGATCCGCCAATGGTGGGTGAGCTTGGCGGGCAAGTCCGTGACCTGGCGACAGCGCTTGCTCGATCGCGCCACGGATCCCCAGACCCTCGATTGGGACGCGGAGCGCTTCGACGATGAATTCACCATCCAAGGGCCAGAAGTGCGGGGCATCACGTTCTATTACAAAAAGCTGGGCAGCGACTTGGAACGCAACAGCACGCCCCAATCCTTGAAGCTGTCAGCCAATGGGCAATATCTCTACATCTATCCCCAATCTCAAAATGATGTGGTGATTCGGGTGGGGCAGCCGGAAGCTCGCTTGGAAACGATCGCCCTCAACAATCCCACCGCCACGGTCAAAACCGGTGGTGGCCAATGCATTCTCACGTTGATCGATCGCCCAGCGGGCCAAGCTGTGGAAGTGACGCTGAATGCAGAATCCCTGCTGGCCCTCAAAAAGCTGTTGCCCTAGATCTTGTGCCGAGATCTTGATCAGCGAGGGGCCCGTGCCATGAGCCAATGCCGCCGAGGGCGATCGCCCCTGCAACAGCTTTGGATCGCCAGTTGGGCGATCGGGTTAGTGGGTTGCGCCAGTGGTCGCACCCTCAGTTTCCCGTTCGATGCGGCCGGAGCCAACCCCAACAGCCTCAACAGCGCCTTTTCGGAAACCAGCCCGGCCGTGGCGGGGCGCTTTTTGGTGTTTGTGTCCGATCGTCGGGGCAGCCAGGATGTGTTGCTCTATGACCTCCAGGAACGACGGGCGATCGAGCTGCCAGAGCTAAACGCCTTTGACACGATCGCCGCCAGCCCCAGCATTTCCAGCGATGGCCGTTGGATTGCCTTTTCTGCCAGTCGCCAAGGTCGCACCGACATTTACCTGTACGATCGCACCACTAACCAGCTCCGCAACCTGACCCAAGCCCTGCAACTGGAAACCCGCAACCCGCAACTGAGCGCCGACGGCAGCCGCATCGCCTTTGAAATTGAACGGAGTGGCCAGTGGGATATCGCAATTTACACCCGTGACGGCCAGCCCATTAATATTCCCTAACTAATTTCCTCTCCCCTAATCTCCTAATAGTCAGCCCATTAATATTCCCTAACTAAGTTCCTCTGTCCTGATCTCCTGATCTCTTGATCGCGTAATCTTACCCTGGACTAGAACCAAGCTTCGATGATTGGTTTTTATGAATTCTGATCATGTGATAATTTCTTTTGATTCAAAGAATTTCGTGCCTTATTTTTATAATTTCAAGTCTCTAATTGATTTTTCTAGACTAAAAAATGAATCGATTAGCTCTTTGATTAAGAACTATTGAAAGAAATTTCAGTCTCTATCAAAAATATAAAGCTGATGTTTTGATTGCTCCATGAACTGACGAGCAAACTTATAACTGAAATAGTACTGACGAATTATATAGTTCCTTTATTTTATTCGGAGAAATGGCAATGACGAATGAGAACCAAAGAGTTTACAAGGTGGTGGTTAACCATGAGCAGCATTATTCCATCTGGCCTGTGGAGCGAGGAAATCCCTGGGGATGGCGGGATGCAGGCAAAGAAGGGCTGAAGAGTGAATGCCTGAAATATATTCAAGAAGTATGGACTTAATGGACTTATTAGTGTCTTGTTGCATGGACGCAATCAGGATGCTGGGATGCATAGGCAGTCAAGGGGCGGCCATTGGATAGGCGGCCATTTTGGGTTGCGGCCATTTTGGGTTGCGGCCATTGGGTATGCAGTCATTTGGGGTTCGCCATGTGGTGGTGCCATTCCGTGGAGGGGTTTGCCAGTCGATCTGGTCTGGTCGATCTGGTCTGATCGAGAGGTTTCAAGCCTCTGATCTGTCCTAGCTCCGTATTTTTGCGGTACGGGCTAAATCGGCGGTCGGGGGACGATCGTTGATAGCATGGTGGTAGTATTTTGCTCCCTTCATTCGATTTCACGATCGCCCTGCGACCCGATGGCTGAACAATATTTGCTCGATAAGCTGCAATCCGTTGAGCAAACCTTTAATGAGTTAACCCGCCGCCTTGCGGATCCTGATGTGGCCACGGATCCGACGGAATTTCAGCGAGTGGCCAAGGCGCGATCGTCCTTGGAAGAAACGGTGGCGACCTATGACGCATGGAAAACGGCCGTCAGCGACCTGGAAGGGGCCCGCGAAATCCTGAAGGAGTCGGGCGATGACCCGGAGTTGCGGGAAATGGCGCAACTGGAAGTTGAAGAGCTGAACGATCGGGTCGCCCAGTTGGAATATCAACTGAAAATTTTGCTGTTGCCCCGCGACCCCAACGACGACAAAAACATCATGTTGGAAATTCGGGCCGGCACGGGTGGCGATGAGGCCTGTATTTGGGCGGGCGATTTGCTGCGGATGTATTCCCGCTATGCCACCACTCAGGGTTGGAAGGTGGCGTTGGCGAGCGAGTCGCTGTCGGAGGCGGGCGGTTTTAAGGAAGTGATCCTGGAAGTGCAGGGCGATCGGGTTTACAGCAAGCTGAAGTATGAAGCGGGTGTTCACCGGGTGCAGCGCGTGCCGGCCACGGAAGCGGGCGGCCGGGTACATACTTCCACCGCCACGGTGGCGATTATGCCGGAGGTGGATGAAGTGGAAGTTCACATTGACCCGAAGGACATTGAGCTAACCACGGCGCGATCGGGCGGGGCTGGTGGCCAAAACGTGAACAAGGTGGAAACCGCCGCCGACCTGTACCACAAACCGACGGGCATTCGGGTGTTTTGTACGGAGGAGCGATCGCAGCTCAAGAACAAGGAGCGGGCGATGCAAATTTTGCGGGCCAAGCTCTACGAAATGAAGATGCGAGAGCAACAGGAGGCGGTGACTTCTGCCCGGCGATCGCAGGTGGGGAGCGGTTCCCGATCAGAAAAAATTCGCACCTATAACTACAAAGACAATCGCGTGACCGATCACCGTTTGGGCCAAAACTTCACCCTCACGGCGGCCCTCGAAGGTGACATTGACGAGATGATTCAGTCTTGCATCACCCAAGATCAACAGGCCCAATTGGAAGAACTGGCAGCCCAGGTTGGTTAACGTTATCCGTTGTTTGCACCCCTAACCATGTCCTGGCAACGTCCCGACGGTCGATCGCCCGACCAGCTCCGCCCCGTTCAGTTTCAGCGAAATTTCACCAAATATTCTGCCGGGTCTGTGTTGGCCTGTTGTGGTGATACGCAGGTGATTTGCACCGTGTCTGTGCAGTCCGGTGTGCCGCGCTGGCTGGCTGATTCGGGTCAGGGCTGGCTGACGGCAGAATATCGGATGATGCCGGGGGCCACACCCGATCGGCAGTCGCGAGAAACCTTCAAGCTGTCCGGGCGCACCCAGGAAATTCAACGGCTAATTGGCCGGAGTTTGCGGGCGGCGGTGGATTTGCGGGGCTTGGGGGAGCGTACCCTGACGATCGATGCGGATGTGTTGCAGGCCGACGCGGGCACACGCACCACGGCGATCACGGGTTGCTATGTGGCGCTGGTGGATGCGTTGCAATCGCTGGTGGCCGCTGGGGAGTTGACAACGTTGCCGATCGCCTCGCCAGTCGCTGCTGTTTCCGTGGGGTTGATTGAGGGGGCCGCCTACCTGGATTTGAACTACCCCGAAGATGTGGCCGCCGATGTGGACTTCAACGTGGTGATGAACGGCGAGGGTAATTTAATTGAAGTGCAGGGGACGGCGGAATCGGGCAGCTATAGCCGATCGCAACTGAATGCACTGCTGGATTTAGCCGAAAAAGGCATCGGTGAATTGATGGCGGCCCAAGCGGCTGCCCTTGCCGACTCCAATGATTAGAAATCGCAGTTCTTAGGCGATCGCATAGCCTGAAAAACGACGGAAATGAGGTGGATGAAACCCAATCACAATATCTTCTTTGGGAATACCTCGTTCAACCAAATTTTGAGCAATATCCAGTTCGGTATTGTTGACCTGAATCCAGATTTTTCCTTGCTTTAGGTCAAGGTGCATTGAGCAACCATAAATTCTTTGTTTGTTGTACCAGCCGATCGCCAAAACCTGATAGTGGTCATGCTCGCTGTCGAATAAGGTTTGAACTTCAATATCACCATAGGATGGTTTGTAAGCTGCATAATCTGTCAGAAGCTGCTTAATCACAGCTCGATAGGCTTGCAGTTTTTCTGTTTCCGAATTCAAGGCTGTCATCGGGTAATTAACCTCACTCAAAATGATTGAGATTCCATGGCAAATTACTTAAAAACCAGAATTAATTAACAGCAAATCCGTTATATTGACGCATAAATGGTGAGTGATACGCCAATACAATATCTGTTTTGGGAATGCCTTTTTCTAAGAGTTCATTGGCCACGCCCACTTCTGTTCCATCATATTGAATCCAAATCTTTTCCCCCTTGAGATCGATATGAATTAAAACGCCGTAGACTCGCTGTTTCTGAAGCCAACCTGACCGCATGACTTGATAGTGATCACGTTCATGGTCAAATATGGCTGCCATTTCAATCTCGCCATAGGCTGGCTGAATTTGGCTGTGCTCAAGCAAAATTTCTTGAATGACTTGGCGATATTGATTTAGTTTTTCCATGACAGCCACTCTCTCATCTTTAACATTTTAGATCCTCCAACACTGTCGTTAATGATCGTCCGGTGGTGGGGGCAAGGGGTTTAAACCCCTTGTCTGTTGATGGTGTCGCGGGGCGTGGGTGGATGCTGTGGCTGGCTGGTCAGTGGAACAATAGAAACCTGTTCGCGATCGCTGAGGACTTATGGCGCAGGTTTTGGTGCTGACGAATGATGACGGGTACGATGCGCCGGGGATTGCCGCGCTCGATCGCGCCGTTACGGAATTGCAGTTGGGTTCAGTGCGGTGGGTTGCGCCCGCAGCGGAACAGTCGGGCTGTGGCCACCAGATTACTAACCATCGGGTGCTGGCGGTGCAGGAGCGCGATCGCGGGTTCTCCGTGGCGGGCACACCGGCTGACTGTGTGCGGTTGGCCGTCAGTGAGCTGGTTCCCGAAGTGGGCCCGGTGCTGTCAGGCATCAACGCGGGCGGCAACTTGGGCACGGATGTCTATAACTCGGGTACGGTGGCGGCCGCTCGGGAAGCAACGCTGCAAGGCCGACGGGCGATCGCCCTATCGCACTGGATTCGACGGCCCTTGGAAATCGATTGGGACTGGGCAGCTCAACAGGCAGCGCGGGTGTTGCCCCTGTTGCTCGATCGCCCCTGGGAACCGGGCAGTTTTTGGAATGTGAATTTCCCGCACCTTGACCCCGGCGCTCCCGATCCCGAAATCGTGTTTTGTGAGCTGTCCCGTGACCCGGTTCCACCGATCTATCGGCGTACAGAGGAGGGCTATCAGTACAACGGCATCTATGGGGGTCGTCCCTACAAACCCGGAACCGATGTGGCCATTTGCTTTGGTGGCGCGATCGCTGTTACGCAGTTGCGAGTTTAGGGAGCCGATCGCGGGCGATCGCTAGAATTGAATCAGTTTGTCTCCCTCGTAAGGCTGGTTATGGTGCTTGCTGTCTCCCGCGATCGGGCCCTGTCGCTGGCTGAGTTTCTCGCATTGCCTGAAACTCAACCGGCCAGCGAATACATCAACAGCCAGGCTCATCAGAAGCCAATGCCACTTTGAAGTGAAATGGCTCAGGCAATCCATTGAAAATTAATAGGAAAACGACCTAATTCTTGGATGCTTCTAATTCTGCCTTCATGCGCTCCAAGGTGATGTGCATCTGATCAAACATCATTTGAGGAGTCATCCCAAATTGCGAGAGGTGGGTTTTCAGTTGCTCCACCTGCATTTTGGCCATGAAATCATCTGACAATTCAAATCGCTTCATGAAAATTCGATAGCGATCGAGCACGGTTTCCATCTGTTCGATGTAAAGTCGCTTCCCTTCGCGATCAAACTTGCCGTAGTCACCCCCAAGCTGCACTAGGGATTGATAAGTGCCAAAAATTTCCTTGGCTTCCTGTTGGACAATTTCAGAATCAAAAATGCTCATGTTTTATGCCTGGGTCATTGTTAACACCCATTTGTCTTTGATCTTAGCCGATTCTCCTCTGAGGCAAAACGCCCACCCAGTCGGGAGATCCGAACTTGAACGATCGGACTTTGCGCAGAGAAATTAGGGCAATGAACAGGGGCGATCAATGGCTGGTTTGCTCGGTCTGCGGTTCAATGGGTGTTCAATGGGTGTAACCGATGTTGCTTTGGCGCACGCCGCCCCTCGACCCGCCAATTTGCCAACTATCATGAACAATGGGCGCAACATCGCTGCCACCAACTCAGCCAAGGGAGTTCCAGACCGGTGCTGAGTCCCCAGAGTAGCCGAGGCTTGGTAACGGTCAACGCTCTATTGTGCGCCTGTTTTTCCTTGCTTTTTCTATGTTTCGTTGCTGAATCCGTTGTCTAACGAGTAACTTCCATTGCCAGCCAGTTAACTGAGGAGAGAACCATGACGGAAGTGGCAGGAACCTTAACCCGACCACGCAAGCGAACGATGGCCGTGGCCCTGGCCCTCACCTGTTTTGTGGTTCCCTTTGCATCGGGGTTGCACAAGTTTTATTTGCGGCAACGATGGTGGGGCGTGGCTTATTTTCTGTTTTTTTGGACAATGATTCCGCAAATTGCCAGTGCGATCGAGGCAATTTGGTATCTTTCCCAAGACCAAGAAGAGTTCGATCGCAACTTTAATAAAGAGCTACCGGCCGCCCAACGAACTGTCACGGTTACTGTGCAACCGGAGCGGGTAAATGCGGTGGGGGATGCCCTGCGAGAATTGGATCGACTTCGCCAAGAGGGATTAATTTCTGAGGCAGAGTTTGAACAAAAGCGCCGTCTGCTACTCGACCAAATTTAGATTGGCTGTCATCAATCTAAGTTTAAAAGATTAAAAAATTTGACCTTGGTTGCTGGGCGAACCATGACCTGATCTCAACTTTTGAGCACTGATTCAGATCTTGATCTAAGTTTGATCACAATCTAGTAGTCACTCAGGTTTAGCTTAACCGAAATTCAGTTAGCTAGAAGTTTCCAGTTAGTTAAATCACCATAATTTTTGTTGACTTCTGTGCCTCAGTTCTCTTCTCAAAATCCGTTATTAAGTTGGCTTCAAGCTCCCTTTCAGCCTGTGAACCCGGCTTTGAAAGCAGCTCGCAGCAAAATTGCGCGTGATCCATTTTGTCGGCTCAATTCTGCGTTGGAAGTGGCGGTGGCGGCCGAAATGGGCATTGCAATTGATGCTAATCGCGCCAGCATTGATGATTGGTTACGATTGCCAGGGTTATCGATTCGGCAAGCCACCTTGCTGACTCAATTGAGTGCGAGTGGAGTGGTGTTTTATGGATTAGAAGATTTGGCTGCTGCTTTAGGGGTAACAGTGGCACAGTTGGAGCCTTGGACACCGGTTTTACGGTTTTATTTTTACGATCCGGAGGCGGCTTCTTTTCAACGAACCTTGGATGCTAATCACGCCACGGTTGATGAACTGGAGCGGCTGCCGGGGGTTGATCGCGCCTTAGCAGAAAGAATGATTCGCGATCGCCAAGAGCGGGGTGCTTTCCGCAGTTTAATTGATTTAAAACGCCGCTTGAATTTATCTGGTGAGCTGCTTGGAGAATTAATGCACTATTTGCGATTCCCAACGTCTTAGATGATACGCATTGCAGGAAATTTAATAAAAATGTTATTGATATCAAATCTTTAAAAGAAAAATGTAACAGATGAGATTGATGAAATGAACTTAATTGATGATTGGCCAAAAACGACGGAAGCCGCCAAAAAAATTCAAAATCAACTGCGCGATCAAGTGATCTTGCAGGATCAATTTTCTGCCCCAAAATTGATTGGGGGAGCTGATGTGGGGTTTGAAGAAAATGGCGCGATCGCCCGTGCAGCCGTTGTGGTTTTGAGCTTTCCTGGCTTGGAGCGACTCGAATTTGCGATCGCTCGAATTCCCACTCCTTTTCCCTATGTGCCAGGATTTTTATCCTTTCGAGAAGTGCCAGTGATTTTGCAAGCTTTTGATCAACTTCAACAAAAACCAGATCTGATTTTATGTGATGGTCAAGGCTATGCTCACCCGCGCCGGTTTGGGTTAGCTTGTCACTTGGGATTGTTGTTGAACCTGCCGACCATTGGTGTGGCAAAATCCCACTTGATTGGAACCCACGAGCCGCTAGATTTGGCGAAGGGAAGTTGGCAACCTTTGATCGATCGCGAAGAAACCATTGGTGCAATTGTCCGATCTCGCCACAATTGTCGGCCGCTTTATGTTTCCTCGGGGCATCGAGTGAGTTTGCCCACGGCGATCGAGTTGGTTTTGAATTGCACCCCGCGCTACAGACTGCCAGAAACCACCCGCTGGGCCGACGCGATCGCCTCTCAACGGGGGGCTTTCAAGAACACTGAGCCTGGTAAGGTCAACCCATAGCTCAGCAATGGTCAATCAACCCTGATTCGATCCTGACTCAAGATATTGCTGCGATGCCAATCTGTTGCTTAGGTGTTGTTTTAGGCGCTTTTGCAGTGATGGACTGGCGATGAACGCAAGGGGCTTGCTTAGCGCTTTTTGAATTTCTGAGTCTAAACTTCAAACTAAACCTCAAACTAAACTTCAAACTAAATCTCGAATTTCAGTTCTCGTAAAGTTTGGCGAATTCGCTCCGCTTCCGGTGACTGCTGTTGATCATATAATTCAACGGCTGTCTTGAAGGCTTTCAGGCTTTCGGGCACATTGCCACCTTTCAAGAAAGCTGCGCCTAAATTTTGGTGAAATTCGGGCTTCGCCGGATCGAGTTCAATGGCTTTTTGATAATGCTCGATCGCCTCCAAAGTACGGTTCATTGCTCGCAGGTTTGAACCTAAATTGTAATGGGCGATCGCAAAGTTGGGATCAATGATCACTGCTTGGCGATAGCTCTCATAGGCCGCCTGTAGGTTTCCTTTTTGGCGATAAAGATTACCTAAATTGATCAAAGAACCTAATTTCAAAATTGGCAGAACTGGTTGGCGCAAAGCCGCACGATAATGGGCTTGGGCTAAATCGAGGTTCTGTTGTTGATTATAAAAAATTGCCAAATGATAGTGTAGCTCATATAAAACTTCGGTCATTTTCTCTTGTTCTGCCCGCTTGAGACCGGTTTTCAAGAGTGCGATCCCTTGTTCTGGTTCTCCTAAGTCGATCAGAAGGGCCCCCAACTTGCTACAGACGTAGGGATCCTCTGGATTTGCTTTCCAAAAAACTTCCATAGCAGCCTTGGCTCGATCGGCTTTGGAAGCACTGGCAATTCGATCGAGCCGATAACCATCATGATCGATGGCCGGCATTGAAAGAGACACAATTTTCCAGTGGGATTCCTGTTGCAAAAGCCTCACCACACTGTCATCAATAATGGCGTGGTAGGGGCGATCGAACTGAATTTCAGGATGCCGCCGAAACAAACGCGAGACCAAAGAATAGGGAGATTGCACTGCGCCCAATTCTCGACGCACCAAATTCACCACCAAATGCTCTGGATAGCTAACCGCTTCGCGAATCGGTTCGATCGCTTCCGGCAGCAACCACTCATCCGCATCCAACACCAACACCCAATCGCTCTCGATTTGGGCCAAAGCTGCGTTTCGAGCGGCCGCAAAATCATTGCACCAATCGAAAAAAGCCACCCGCGCCCCATGCGATCGGGCCCGCTCAACGGTGTCATCGGTGGAACCCGTATCTAACACTAAAATTTCATCCACACAGTCGCGCACACTGTTGAGGCAGCGATCGATCTGATGGGCTTCATTTTTGACAATGAGCGATAAACAGATACTCATGGCCGAAACACCGAGTGTAAATCTGAAGGGTAGATAATGCCGTTAAAATAACGAGATGATCGTTTGATCTTCGTCAATCTGAGCGCTGATCTGATGCTGATCTGATATTGATCGATTCCGGCTTGAACCAGATCTTAATCAGTCCTTAAATTGCGGTTTGTGCGCAATTCCCAATCACAACCTCCCGCTTTCATACTGGCTAAATCGTTTCCTAAATTGTCTCATCCTATGCCCCAAGACGTTCCACTCGGCTCAGTCATTCAAGGTTCCCTTAGCGAAGGGCTGGAGGTGCGGCTCCATGCCGATGTTTCTGTGGAAGAGATGCGAGTGGGCAAATTTTTGGTGGTGCGGGGGCGGCGATCGCACTTTTTTTGCATGTTAACCGATGTGGCTTTGGGAACCTCCAGCCAACGAATTACGATCGATCCGCCCCATCCCGATGATGATTTTTTGCGCGATGTGCTGGCCGGCAGTGGCACGTTTGGGACGATCGAACTCGCTCCCATGCTGATGTTTGTGCCCCAGGCAGAGATGGACTGGGAAAACCTGCCTTTACCCGATCGCTTGGCTCCAGAACCTGCCCGATCGGCCCGCAAAAACGGCAAAGCCAAGGACAAAAACGGCAACCAAGCATCCAGTAATTTAGCCTCCTTTGCTGCTAACCGCGATGCCAATTTGGAATTGTTACCCGTGAAAACCATTCCTAGTCACTTTTCGCAGGTCTATGAAGCGAGCGATCGGGACTTTCGGATCGTGTTTGGTTGGGAAGACGATCCCCAGCGACGCAATTTTGCGATTGGAATGCCGATCGATACCGATGTGCCCGTTTGCATTGACCTCGATCGGTTCGTGGAGCGCAGTAACGGCGTTTTTGGGAAATCGGGAACCGGCAAATCATTTCTCACCCGTCTGCTGTTGGCGGGCACAATTCGCAAGCAAGTGGCGGTGAACTTAATCTTTGATATGCATTCGGAATATGGCTGGGAAGCCATGCGCGAAGGCAAAGGAATCAACACCGTCAAAGGGTTGCGACAACTTTTCCCGGGGCAAGTGGAAATTTACACCCTGGATGCGGAGTCCACCAAGCGCCGAGGCGTGCGCGATGCCCGAGAACTCTACATCAGTTATGACCAAATTGATGTGGAAGATTTGATGCTGGTGAGTGCGGAGCTGAATCTTTCCGAAGCCAGCGTTGAAAATGCAATTATTTTGCAAAATGAATTTGGTAAATCTTGGATTTCACGGCTCCTCAGCATGACGAATGAGGAAATTCAGGATTTTTGCGAAACCAAAATGGGCAGCAAATCTTCGATCATGGCGCTGCAACGAAAGTTAAATCGTCTTGATCAAATCAAATATATGAGAAATGCTGGCTCGGATTATATCAAGCAAATTTTGGACTCCCTGGAAGCTGGAAAACACGTCATTATCGAGTTCGGTTCCCAATCAAACATGTTGGCTTATATGCTGGCCACCAATATTATTTCTCGTCGGATTCATGGCATTTACGTGCGCAAAGCTGAGCGCTTTTTGCAAACCAAGGATCCCAACGATAAGCCCCGCCAATTGATGATCACGATTGAGGAAGCACATCGATTCCTGGATCCCGCCACCGCCAAGCAAACTATTTTCGGCACGATCGCCCGTGAAATGCGGAAATATTTTGTCACCTTGCTGGTGGTTGATCAGCGTCCCTCGGGGATTGATAACGAGGTCATGTCGCAAATTGGGACTAGAATTACAGCCCTGTTGAATGACGAAAAAGATATTGAAGCTATCTTTACCGGTGTGGCAGGAGGACAAAGCCTGCGATCGGTTTTGGCCAAGCTGGATTCCAAGCAACAGGCCCTAGTTTTGGGCCATGCTGTGCCCATGCCTGTAGTGGTTAGAACTCGTCCCTATGACGAGAAGTTCTATGCGGAAATTGGCGACACCTTTTGGGAAGAACTGCCCGATGAAATCGCGATCGCGGAAGGGGACAAAGCCAAGGCCGATTTGGGATTTTAAAACGTGCTAATGAGACCTTGATGGGATGTTGATGGGATGTGGGGGGCGAAGGATTGATGTGATGGGCCGGACGCTTGATCGGGCGATCGCCCCCAGGATCCTGAGCACCTGAAACTTGAGTGTCCAAACTCTCTACAACAGCCGTGATTTTTCCTCAACCCCCAAGCGACCAGTTATGGCAATGTCCATGGTTGCGACTACGGCGATCAGGGGCGATCGCGCGGGCCCGCAAGGCTTAACAGTGGTGTGACAAAAACTTCGTATGACTGCCATGGCAATGTCGCACCCGCTGGCTATACCTAGACCATGATGCTGATCCTCGGAAGCGGCTGAAGGGGTTTCCAAAACCCCAACCCAGCGCACCAACCAAGTGCAGGGCGGGATACCAATCTTTCAGGTTCGGTTATTGCTCCCCAGTCTGTCGTACCCAATTCCAACTTTTGCGATCACTATGGAAAAAGAGTCGCGCTCAGAAACCTGAAAAAGCCTGATTCTTCATTCAAGTTTGTGGAGTGAATAACAGCCCAATTTCAGTGCTTCGGTATCTGTTTTGACTCTTAACGTTACCGATCGAGCTGAGATCTTGCTTCCGGGAGATTCACCAATGAACTTCAAGGAAACTGAATGCCCATAACTCCCTTCGTGATCACACTCCAATCCTTCTTGAATGGCTGATTTCCAGTGCATTTCTGGCTGATTCTGAACTGGTTTTGATGGATTCTGGCTGATTTTCGGTTGATTTTTGATGGATTTCCGGTTGATTTCTGGTTGGTTGCTGAATTTTCAGTTGTGACCGACTTTGACTAACTGAGTTTTGGCTGACTTTGGTTGCGTTTTTCGTGGTTTTGCGAAATTGTCGCCTAATGGCTCGCCGTAACTCTGCTGGGAACTGTTGCCCAAGGTTAATTTAATGAACTTTTTGCAATCCAAGACCGTCTAATTCTTTGTCCCTTTGAGTGTTGCCAGGTGGGTTTTGGCCGCTCTTGGTTTGTGGACTCTTGACCTTTGGATCTTCAGTGTAGATCCGAATTTGGAATTTGTGGGACTCGTTTCCCAGGGCGTTTTTTGAAACAGACTTGCTCATCAATGAACGCCGATAACGCTGACGAATAACGCCGACCCGCAAGCTCTTGTGCTCGCGTCTTTGTGATTGAAAATAGGATGCTGACCATGCCGACCGCTATGATTCGCCCCCAAACGCAGCGATCCAAGTCGCGAGAAGGTGACAGTGCCGATTTGGTTCGCGCCTATTTGCACGAAATTGGCCGAGTTCCGTTGCTGACTGATGAACAGGAAATTATTCTGGGCAAACAAGTGCAGCAAATGATGCGGCTCTTGGACATCCAGGAGAAGCTGATGGGCGAGTTGGATCGATCGCCCACGGAGCAGGAATGGGCCGCTGCCGCCCAGCTTTCGGTGGAAGATCTGCGCCAGCAGTTGCGGGTGGGCGATCGGGCAAAGAAAAAAATGATTGAAGCCAACCTGCGTCTTGTGGTTTCGATCGCCAAGAAATACCAAAAACGCAACCTAGAACTCTTAGACCTGATCCAAGAAGGCAGCTTGGGTTTGGAGCGCGGGGTGGAAAAGTTTGACCCCATGATGGGCTACAAATTTTCAACCTATGCCTACTGGTGGATTCGCCAAGCGATCACGCGGGCGATCGCCCAACAATCACGCGCCATTCGCCTGCCGATTCACATCACCGAAAAGCTGAATAAGGTGAAGCGGGTGCAGCGGGAGTTAACCCAAAAACTGGGTCGATCGCCCAAGCTCTCGGAAGTGGCGGCCGAGCTGGAATTGGAACCGGCCCAAGTGCGGGAATTCATGCTGATTTCGCGGCAACCGGTTTCCCTGGAGTTGCGAGTGGGCGACAACCAAGACACGGAACTTCAGGACTTGCTGGAAGATGAAGGCGATCTGCCGGAAGATTACGCCAGCCGCGAGGCCCTGCGCTTGGATTTGCAAGCCCTGTTGGCGGAGCTGACTCCTCAACAACGGGATGTGATTACCCTGCGTTTTGGCCTCGAAGATGGTCGGGAACTATCTTTGGCTAAGGTGGGCGATCGACTCAACATCAGCCGTGAGCGGGTGCGTCAGTTGGAACACCAAGCCCTGAAGCAACTGCGCCGTCGCACCGATGTGCGGGAATATTTGGCGAGCTAACGGCCGCCTTAATCCGCCTGCAACAAACCGATTGTGATCGACTAATTTCAACAAACCGATTGCGACCGACTGATTTCGACAAACGAATTGCAACAAAAAGCGGCGTTCCCGATCGGGTCGCCGCTTTCCAGTTCTAGTTGCGTCGTTTTAGTGCATCCGAGGAAACGGAAAATCTGTCGTGAGGCAAGCCGCGTCTCCCAAAACGCGATTGCATCAGGAATTCAATCTTCGCAGTGTGGTATCCGGTCGGATTTGCTTCGACCTGATTGTAGCTGAAGATACGAAAAATTTTGTAACATTTTTTTGCAAAATCTGGCAAAGATTCTGTAAAGAATTTGCAAAATCTCAAAATACCTGCCCCATCCCTCGTGTCTCCCAAAGCACCGGTAACGGCGATGGCTTTTGCAAGATGACTCTCCAACTCTCCCGATCGCTCCTGGAGCAACTGTGTCGAGCAGCGGAAGCAGCTTTGCCCTATGAATGTTGCGGCCTGTTGCTGGGCCGGCAAGTGCGCACCCCAGTTGAATTACCGATTGAATTACCAGCTGAATCACCGGTTAAATTACCGATTGAGTCACCAGTCGGCCCAAGGGATCCAGCCCCCGCAGGTTCCATGGGGGCGATCGAGGCGATCGCGGCGATTGTCTATGAGCTGTGGCCCGCCAATAACGATTGGGAGCAACTCACCGATGAACCCTTTCGCACCTTGGATCCAATCCCCGCTGGCGAAACCAGTCCTGAGCGTCGCTATGCGATCGCCCCGGCCACGATGTTGGCGGCCATGCGGGCCGGTCGTGCCCGTAACCTTGATATCATTGGGGTTTATCATTCACACCCGCAACATCCGGCCGTTCCATCCGAGTTCGATCGCGCCTGTGCTTGGCCTGACTACTCGTACCTGATCCTGTCGGTAAAAGGCGATCAAACCGTGGACTGGCAAAGCTGGCGACTCAATCTCGATCGCCGGTTTCAGCCCGAGTCGATCGTTCTTTGTGGATCCTGATTGTTGATCTCAACTGCCCCTGGCGCGCCCGGTTGCTTAGCCACTGCGATTCGTTGATTCCCCCCAAGGCCGATCGCCCCCCAAGGCGATGCCTGGACGGGAAACCCCTCACAGCGATCGAAGGCGCGATCGCCCCCCCGCGATCGGGCATCGAACCCAAACCACCTCGCAACCTATGCTGAATATCGATACCAGCAACACACAACTCCTAAAAGAAGAGTACGAACGCTACTCTCGACACCTCATCCTGCCCGAAGTGGGACTGGAAGGCCAAAAGCGCCTGAAAGCCGCCAGCGTGCTCTGCATTGGCAGCGGCGGTTTGGGTTCGCCCCTGCTGCTCTACCTCGCCGCCGCCGGCATTGGCCGGATTGGCTTGGTGGACTTTGACGTGGTGGACTACTCCAACCTGCAACGCCAAGTCATCCACGGCACATCCTGGGTTGGCAAACCCAAAATCGAATCCGCCAAAAATCGGATCCTCGAAATTAACCCCTACTGCCAAGTGGATCTGTACGAGGCGCGGCTCAGTTCTGAAAACGCCCTCGACATCTTCCGCCCCTACGACATCGTGGTAGACGGAACGGACAACTTCCCCACCCGCTACCTGGTGAACGACGCTTGCGTTCTGCTCGACAAGCCCAACGTTTACGGTTCCATCTTCCGGTTCGAGGGCCAAGCCACTGTCTTTAATTACGAAGGCGGCCCCAACTATCGCGACCTCTATCCCGAACCCCCGCCGCCGGGCATGGTTCCCTCCTGCGCCGAAGGTGGCGTGTTGGGAATTTTGCCGGGGATCATTGGCGTAATCCAAGCCACGGAAACCGTCAAAATCATCTTGGGCAAGGGCACGACCCTGAATGGTCGCCTGTTGCTGTACAACGCCTTGGATATGAAGTTCCGGGAACTGAAGTTGCGGCCCAACCCCGAACGTCCCGTCATTGAAAAGTTGATTGACTATCAACAATTCTGTGGGTTACCGCCCGTGGGCCAAGCCGAAGAAAAACCCGACGTGGCCGAAATGAGCGTCACGGACTTGAAATCGTTGATCGACAGCGGCGAAGACTTCCTGCTGTTGGATGTGCGCAACCCCAATGAGTTTGAAATTGGCCGCATTCCGGGATCGGTGTTGGTGCCGTTGCCGGATATCGAAAGTGGCAGCGGGGTTGGGAAGGTGAAAGACCTGCTCAAGGGCCGCAAGTTGGTGGTTCACTGCAAGATGGGCGGGCGATCGGCCAAGGCCCTCGGGATCCTGCAAAAGTCTGGCATTGACGGCATCAACGTCAAGGGCGGGATCAATGCTTGGAGCCAAGAAGTGGATCCTTCGGTTCCCCAATACTAGTTCTTGATCCCAGCTCAAAATCCCAGCTTGAAATCCCACTGAGTTGTGCGAATCTGGTTGGCGCAGATCTGGTTGGCGCAAACTTGGTTGGTGAAAATCTGGTTGGTGCAAAGCGGCGGTTAATCTTCATGAAGAGGGCCGCCGCTTTTGCATGGCTCAGTTTCCTGAGATCCTTGGGCAGAGGGCGATCGCCCGTTCCGGGACATGGGGTCGCCTAGACTTTTCAACCCCTTTGGATACAATGGAAATTGAACGGTTCAGTAAAAATTCCTAACTTCCATCGCTCGATTCGTCCATCGAGGGTGCGATCGTTCGGTGCTTTGGCCCTCCGGTCAGCATTGCCCAATCCCTTAACTTTCTTGGGCTAATTGGCTGTCCCTGCCTCAGTTCCGCTCGGTATTTCTGGTCGTCCAAATGCTCTGTCTCCAGTTGTGATGGCCCCCACAGTTCGCCAAGAAAAACATCAGTGGCGCAAGCTGAGTTTCCCTTCAACGCTGCATTTGTGCCCTGTTCTGGATTTGTTAGTGGAAGATGTCCCGGAGCCTTGGCGCTTTGAAGTGCGCCTTGGGTTACAGGAGGCTTTGGTCAATGCGGTGAAGCATGGTAATGGCCTTGATCCGGGAAAACGAGTGTGTGTTCACTTTTCTGCTCGCAGCCACCGCTACTGGTGGATGATTGCCGATCGGGGGGGAGGATTTAAGCCCCCTTGTTGTTGCCATGCGCCGCCGTTGCCACCTGTGGCCATGGATGCGGATCTGGATGATGTGACCATGGATTTGGATGCGGTGGAAGACCTGCTGCCGGGTAACGAGGGGGAATGCGGCCGCGGTTTGTTCATCCTGCATCAAGTGTTCGATCGGGTGGAGTGGCAAGAAGGCGGCCGCGTGTTGCATCTGTACAAGGAAACGGATCCGATCCGGGTCTCGAAACGGCAGCGATTGGCCCAAGCGGCCCAAGGTTTGCGGGCCAGTTTGCGAGAACGCTACGTGGCGCTAGTGCGTTAGCGGCCATGATCCGGGCAGGGCGGGGCGCTCACGGTGCGATCGAGCCATCCCGCCGCCTGCTGCAAATGCTCTAGGGCCATTTGGGGTTGGTCGCGCAACAGGGCCACCAAGGCCGCCGCCGCCTGTTCCCGGGCCCGGATCGATCGATTGCCCTTTTGTCGATGCCAATCCCCGTTGCCCAGCGCCAAACGCGATGCGAGCACCTGCGCCAGTTCTAAATCGGTCAGCTCTTGACAGGACTTGGCTTCCAGGGGGTTGGTAATCGGCTGGTGGGCAAAAAGGGAAGGTTTCATGGGTTGCTCGATCGCCCAATTGAAGCTGGGGGCAAGAAATCAAGAAATATTGCCTTCAGTGTGGCGACCTTTCCCAAAAAAATCAAATCTAATTACTGATCCCAACTATTGGATCCAAACCATTTGTCCAAGCTACCAGAGACAAGGGGCTTAGGGCCTGT
>NZ_LIRO01000044.1:0-15322 GCF_002742025.1 Limnothrix sp. PR1529 | reverse complement strand
GTTTGGGGCTTGGGAACCACCACCCGATTGGGCTGATTGACTTTCGGTTTCGGTTTTGGGGTTGCGGCCCGATCGGCCCGGCGTTGGGCCGGGGTCGATCGCGCGGGGCTGGGGGACGGGGTCGATCGGGCCGGGGTGGTTTTCGGCAAATTGGTGACCCGAATAGGGGCCTCTTGGGCGCTTAGGGGCAGGGCTACCTTGTCCGGCTCCTTGGGCATTGGCAGCAACAACACCGCCCCATGGAGCACCACGGACACCACCACGCCCAGGCCCATGGCCCCCCAAAGGCTGATTTTGGCACTGGGAGACCAGTCCACCAACTCGGGCCCTCGCCTTGGGGGGGCGTTTTGTTGCGATGCGCTGCTGGGTGATGGGTTTCTGGTGGGGGAATGGCTAGGCGGGGACTCCCCCATCGGGTCGATCGCCCCTGCATCGGGCCCCTGGCTCCCCACGATCACCGATCGAGCAGTCCTAGGAACTTCTTCTGAACGCACAGTCACCAAGGCCTGATCGGAAACCGGAAGGTTACTGCTCATTTTCCTTGGCTCCCATCCGGCAAGGTTGTGCCCAGGGTTTTGACCCCGTTGAGATCAAGCTTGGAGGGGCTGGCGTTCAGCAAATCTGCGCCGCTCAAGTCGGCCCCCGTCAGCTTGGCTTGGGTCAAGTCAGCCCCCCGAAGATAGGTTTTGGTGAGCCGGGCTTCGCTGAGGTTCGCTCCCGTCAGCTTGGCTTGGTTCATGCCCGCCTGGCTCAGGTCGGCTTTGGTTAAATTCGCTTGCTGAAAATTGGCCCCGTCCAGCTTGGCCTGGCTCAGGTTCGCCCCGGTCAAATTGGCCTTTTGAAAGTTGGCTCCATTCAGGTTCGCCCCGGCAAAGTCTTGATTGCTCAGATCCTTGCCCGCAAAATCACACCTTGGACAGTCCTTGGGGTTTCCGGGCGATCGCTGGGCCGTGGGCTGGGTGGGGCAACCGCTCAGGGTCAACCCCAGGGCGATCGAAACCGTGAGCAACATTCCGCGCCCGATCGCGCCCCCAAGTTCCCATTTCAATGAGCGATCCCTCTTACCGGTTGCCGCGCGATCGCCCACAATCGCCCCTCTGATGCCAAGCCCCATGCCCAAACCCGAAGTCGTGAAAGTGTTCCCAAAACCGTTTTAACTCAAAGATTTCTCAATAAGCGAACTGCTTTAAGATTGAGGAGGATTTAGATCTTTGAGAATTAGTTTCAGTAAGCATAGCATATTCTTACTGAAGTGCTTTCTGAAAGCCTTTTCCAGGCAGCTTCGCCAAGGGATTGAAATTTCTCTCAGAGGCTGTCTGAACAGTATTTTTGGACACAGATCAAGCACTAATCGTCGTTAGGGCAAGGGACTGAAGCTTCTTGTCTTCGTTAGTGGGTAAGACCCGCAAAGCAAAACCAGATACTCTAAAATTCATTCGTTGTATTACAAGTTGCATTGTAAGGATTCACCAAAATCAATCAAGAACCAGCTCCAATTTGCTTAAAATAAAGACAATTCTAGAATTGATCAAAGCAAGCAGTCATGAAAATCAAAAACAGAGATTAACTAAAAATTAAATTAACTAAAAAAATTAATTGAGAGTTTTTAATAACTGAGCTGCCATCGATCACCCCTTGATCAGCACAAATCGATCCTTGATCAGCACAACCGGCAGTTAAGAAAATTTCAATCATCAACAATCCTTTAAGTCACCAGAGCAGGCGATCGAGTGACCTGGTGATAAAATAATCAAACGGTTTCCCAAAGCCGTCCAAATGTTCCAAATCAACGTCAATTCCATCAGGCAATCCCCCAACATGGCCAATCGTCCTCGCCCCCTAGATGCAGAAACCATGGCTCGACTGCGAGCAGAAGCTGCCGCTCCCTATCGAGGTCTTCGGCGCTTGTTCTATGGTGCTTTTGCTGCTTCGGGAGCACTGGGTGGGTTCATTTTTTTGCTGAAACTGCTAGCAGGCGAAAACCCAGCGGATGTGTTACCTAATTTGGCACTGCAAGCGGGGGTGGTGGCGTTGATGGTTTGGTTATTTCGGATCGATCGGGGACGGGAGCGAAATCAATAAGCATCATCAATGATTCGGGGAAATTAATTAGAGCAATTAATTAGAGCATTTAAAGAATAATCGTCAGAAAACAACTTACAAATCGCAATTGATTGATCGCGATTCATAGGCAACCATTCACAGATTACGCACAGACGATTTTTAGGTAGTTCATCGACCATCTGCCAGGGTCATCAAAAGCCAATTCCCAAAAACCACCAGCAACGAACCAGCAACAACGACAGACAAACTAGAGGCAAACTACAGACAACGATCGCCGGATGCATTCAGCCGCTAATGGGAACCGGGGCGATCGGTTCTGAATCTTTAGAGTTCTGAGGCGGGGAGGCAAGGGCGAAATGACCGACCGCACGAACCTTTGAGACATGGGCCGCCACCACCGTTTGGCAAATGGGCAATGACGAACGGTTGACGTTGCAAGCGTTCGCTAAACTATCTGGGGCGATCCTATGATCTCGAGTCATCTCAACGCTGCGGATCTCAAGGCTGCGCGATCGCCGTCGGGCGATCTCCCCTCTTGGGTTAATGTGGGTTGTCTCTGGTATGTTGCCAAATTCAATAGACCACTGAAGCAGCAGCCCCCTCAAGCACCCTGAAACGTCGATCGAGCGATTGAACTCAATCGAACCAATCAGTTGCTAAGTGGGCTACTGGGTGATCATTGAGTTAGCCATCTTTAGCATTAGCCGTCTCTTCTTTGCCTTTAAACCTTCGTTTTTGAACCAATGACTATGGTGGGTCAACCAGTGGGCAGAACTCGATCGAGCCAAAGGGCCGCAGCCAAGCGGGCCCGGCGGGCCATGGGAGCCAGTCTGATGGCGGCGGCGATGGGAATTGGGCAGGTGTCCCAGGCGATCGCCCAGCCAGTGCCCCCCACGCAGCCGGTTCCAGTGCGCCAGCCGATGACGGTCATCTCCGACGTGCAAGAGGCCAACTCGATCGCGGGAATTGTGACGGCGCGGGGCAACGTTCAGGTGGACTATCCCGCTCGGATGCTCAAAGCCACCGCCGCCCAGGCACAATATTTCAGCAACGAACGCCGTTTGGTGATGTCGGGTGATGTGTTTGTGCTGCAAGACGGCAATAGCCTGCGGGCCGAAACGGTCACCTACTATGTCGATGAAGGGCGATCGATCGCGCTGCCCTTGCCCAACCGCCAAGTGGAATCGGTCTACTTAGTGTTGGACACCACCACGCCCACGGTCTTGCCTTCGTCTTCGGGGCCGGCGGGGGGACTGCCTGCCGCGCCGGCCGTGCCTTCGCTGTTTGCCCCCACCGCGCCCTAAAATTTACCGCTGTTCGATCGCCGCTGGCCGGCTTGCATCCTTTCGTGGGGGTACACCGTTGAAGATTGTTCTTGAAAACGTCCAGAAAGCCTACGGTGAGCGTCTAATTGTCAACCGCGTTAGCCTCACGGTGGAACGGGGGGAGGTGGTTGGGCTGCTGGGGCCAAACGGCGCAGGCAAAACCACCGTTTTCTATATGGCCACGGGGTTGGAACGGCCCGACAGCGGCCATGTGTGGCTTGATGACCAAGACATTACCGAACAACCCATTCACCAACGGGCCCGCCTCGGGATTGGTTACCTGGCCCAAGAACCGAGCGTGTTTCGCCACCTGAGTGTGGCGGATAACTTGCGCCTGGTGTTGCAGCAAGCCAAGCTACCCCGAGAGATGCAGGAGCGCCGTCTCCAGCAGTTGGTGCAAGATTTTGGGCTGGAGAAAGTGGCCCACACGCCGGGAATTCAGGTGTCAGGGGGTGAGCGCCGCCGCACGGAAATTGCCCGCGCCTTAGCCGTGGGATTGGAGGGGCCCCAGTTCCTGTTGCTGGATGAACCCTTTGCGGGCATTGACCCGATCGCGGTAGCCGAAATTCAACGCATCGTGGCCGGCCTGCGCGATCGGGGCATGGGGATTCTGATTACCGATCACAACGTGCGGGAAACCCTGGAAATTGTCGATCGCGCCTATATTTTGCGGGAAGGCCAGATCCTCGCCTCCGGAAACGCCACCGAGCTGTATGGCAACCCCTTGGTGCGGCAATATTACTTGGGTGACAAATTTCAGCCCTAACGTTCCACCCCTGCCTCAGCCCCCACTCCAACCCTCGCCTTCTCGCAGGCCCCTCAGCCGCTATTCCCGACCAGACACCCTATGACCTCCAACACCGTACCCCAGCCATCCTCCGCCCCCCCTTGGCAAAACTGGCTGCCACAAATCAGCGTGATGGATCGTTACCTGGCCAAGGAATTGGCCATGCCCTTTCTGTTTGGGGTTGGTGCATTCTCCTCGATCGGGGTTTCCGTCGGCACGGTTTTTGACCTCGTGCGCAAAGTCGTAGAAGAAGGATTGCCCATTCACCTGGCCATGCAGGTGATGTTGCTGCAAATGCCCTACTTCATCGTGCTGTCTTTCCCCATGTCCACCCTGTTGGCCTCCATGATGGCCTTTGGGCGGCTGTCCAACGACAGCGAATTGGTGGCCCTCCGCAGTTGCGGCATTGGGGTTTATCGCATTGTTGCGCCGGCCTTGGTACTCAGTCTATTTGTCACGGGTTTAACTTTTGTTTTTAACGAAGCATTAGTGCCCGCCGCCAACTACCAAGCCACCACCATTTTGGAGCGGGCCCTAGGAACCGACGATAATCAACCCTCTTTCCGGGAAGAAAATATTTTCTATCGGGAATTCAGCGAAGTCGAAAAACCGGACGGTGAGAAAAAAAGCATTCTCAGCCGTGTGTTTTATGCCGAGCGTTATGACGGCAAGCAGATGCTGTCCCTGACGATTATCGATCGCTCCCAGGCGGGCATCAGTCAGATTGTGACCGCCAAATCTGCCGTTTGGAATCCCCAAGAACGGGCCTGGGATTTCCGAGATGGCACGATTTATTTGGTGGCTCCCGATGGTTCCTACCGCGACATTTTGCGTTTTGAACAACAACGGTTGCAGCTACCCCGAACGCCCCTTGATTTGGCCGTGCGCGATCGCTTCTCCAATGAGCTGAATATTGCCGAAGCCCAGGAGCGTTTGGCCATTTTGCGTCAGAGCGGCGAGCGAGCAGAAATCACCAAGCTAGAGCTGCGAATTCAGCAAAAATACGCATTTCCCTTCATTTGCGTAGGCTTTGGTTTGGTGGGTTCAGCACTGGCCAATCGTCGCCATCAACGCCTTGGCCGCGCCACCAGTTTTGGTGTGAGCGTGGTGGTCATTTTCGCCTATTATTTGTTGGCTTTCCTGATGGATGCCTTGGCCCGCACAGAATTTCTGTCTCCGATGGTGGCGGCTTGGTTGCCTTTGCTGGTGGTTGGGACGTTGGGGACGGGGCTGCTGGTGCGGGCGGCACGCTAAATTCCCCGGTTCAACTCCATCCAACCCAATTCAATTTTCCCAATTCAATTCAATCCAACTCAATCCAACCGTACATCCAAAGCTAAATCCAACATTCAATTCAGGAACCTACCCGAGTTTTCGGGATAAGGGACTTGGAGAATATTTGAAAAGTATCTTAAAGCCCTGATCAAGTCCCAATCGTCTTGGGCCGCAAGGGGCTTAAGCCCCTTGTCTGGATTGATCGTTGGAGTTCGCAAAAATTCGTTTTGGGTTTTCAGAAATTCGCTCAGCAGTCCGAAAAATTTTGCCCCCGTTCATGAGTGCTATTGCCCCCGATTTTCGGTTTGAGTTAGTGGCTGAATGTTCCCAAACATCGGCCCGCGTTGGTGTTTTTCACACGCCCCACGGCATTGTGGAAACCCCTCGCTTTATGCCCGTGGGCACATTGGCCAATGTCAAAACCCTGTCGCCGGATCAAGTGGCCGCCACTGGGGCCCAGATGATTTTGTCGAATACCTATCACCTGCATTTGCAACCCGGTGAAGGCATCGTGCAGGCGGCAGGCGGACTGCACAAGTTTATGAACTGGCAGGGGCCGATTCTGACGGACTCGGGCGGGTTTCAGGTGTTTAGCCTCAGTGAAATGCGGCAAATTAGCGATCGGGGCGTGACGTTTCGATCGCCCCACGACGGCAGCATTATTGATTTCACCCCCGAAAAATCCATTCAAATTCAAAACGCCCTCGGATCCGACGTGATCATGGCGTTTGATGAATGTCCGCCCTATCCAGCCACCCGCGAACAGGTGGAAAAGGCAACCGATCGCACCTACCAATGGCTGCTGCGGTGCATCGAGGCCCATCAGCGTTCTGATCAAGCCCTATTCGGCATTGTCCAAGGGGGAACCTACGCGGATTTGCGAGCCAAGGCGGCGGCGGATTTGGCGGCCCTGGATCTACCCGGCTACGCGATCGGGGGGGTGAGCGTGGGGGAACCGCCGGAACTGATTGAGCACATCGTGAAAGCCACCACGCCCCTGTTGCCTCCCCACAAATTGCGCTACTTGATGGGGGTGGGGACTTATCGGGAAATGGCCCAGGCGATCGCCGCCGGGATTGATGTGTTTGATTGCGTGATTCCCACAAGGCTGGCGCGGCACGGGGCGGCCCTGGTGCAGGGTGAGCGTTGGAACCTGAAAAACGCCCAATTCCGGGAAGATTTCCGGCCGCTGGATGAAACCTGCCCTTGCTACACCTGCCAAAACTTCAGCCGCGCCTACATCGGCCACCTGATCCGCGCCAAGGAAATTTTGGGCTACACGCTGCTGGCAATCCACAACGTGACGGAGCTAATCCGATTCACACAACGGATTCGATCGGCGATTTTGGCGGGCAATTTTGCCGATGAATTTGCCCACTGGTTGCGCCCGGCTGACGACCTGGCCGCCGCCGCCCGACTCGATGATTGAGCATCCACCCATGATCCACGGGCGATCGCCAGCAGAAGCGCGATCGAGTGGGGTGATCGCACCATGGCCCGCCCAAAACCAGCGTCTAAAATAGATCAATTCATTGCTCTCGGGAGATGCCGATCGTGAACTGGCGCGGAACGACGACAACTTGGCGCGATCGCCTGTTTGGTGCTTTGGTCTATGCCCTGCCGCTGGTGGATGTGGTGGGCTTTGGTGGCTCCATCTTCCGGGAACTGCCGTTTTTGACGGTGTTGTATGTGCCGCTGCTGCCCCTGCTTCAGCTCTACCAAATTCCCTTCATGAGCTTCATCATCTTTTTGGTGCTGTTCCTGTTGGTGGTTCGTAACAGCAACATCAGCTATTTCATTCGTTTCAACACCATGCAATCGATTCTGATTTCGATTTTGGTGTCCCTTTGTGGGCTGGTGATTCAGTATGTTTTCCAGCCGATCGGGGGCTTTGTGGTGCAAACCCTGGCCAGCACGGTGTTCTTGGGAGTTGTGGTGGCGGCCATTTACTCGATCGTTCAGTCGGCTTTGGGGCGCTTGGCAGAAATTCCCAGCCTCTCGGAAGCGGTGCATATGCAGGTGCGCTAATCGCTGTTCACGGCATTGGGGCGATCGGGAGAATTCGGGCGATCGGGCAGCCCCTCGGTGGGGTATGATATACAGCCCGTGAATCCTTGTCGATCGGCAACAGCGGGGCCCTCAGCATTGCCCCCCAGTCAGCCCGATCGACCATTCTATTGTCCGCAAGGAACTACCCATCCATGTCTGCAAATCGCCTCTACGAAACGATGTACATCCTGCGCCCCGACCTCAACGAAGAGGCCGTGGATGCCAACATCAACAAATATCGGACGATGCTGACGGAGCAAGGAGCCACCGGCCTCGAAATCCAACATCGTGGCAAGCGCCGGTTGTCCTATGAAATCAACCGTTGCCGCGAAGGCGTGTACATCCAAATGAACTACGAACACGCCACCGGCAGCCACATCGCCCCCATGGAAAAGGCCATGCGCCTCAGCGAAGACGTGATTCGCTACCTGACGATTAAGCTCGATCCTCGCAAGGTGAAGGCCGCCGCCGAAGCGGAATCGGCTGCTTAAATCCCAAGCTCGATCGAGTGGGGTTTGAGCTTCCATTCAAACCAAAACAACTTAAGGGCCAGGGCGTGGGAGCTACCGCGCCCTTTTTTGCGCTCATGTTTGCGCCCGTGGTTTTGCCCAAACCCTGATCCCAGCCAGCCAACTTTTTGGGAAATCGTTACTCTAGGGCCAGGGAAATCGATCGAACGCATCCGTTCCGCAGCGTCGGGCTGGCTCCGTGAAGATGCATCCCTGATTTTGCAACAGTGCTGGCCTGAAGATTTGCCCAATTGACTTGACCAAAATTCAGCTCAACTAGACTGAAAACTGAGCCGATCCAACTCAATTGGCGAAGCTCAGTTCGTCCAATTCAGTTCATTCAATTCAAGACCCAAAATTAACAAACGGCGGATGCAACCTATGGGTGGGGTGATGGGGAAACCACAAGATCAAAATCAGTTCAGAACCCAAAGCCATTCGCTGCGATCGGGCAACGGCAACGCCCCCGGCTGGTTGGCTTGGGTGGCGGCCCTGCTGCTGTGGCTACCGGCAACCACGGCCTGGGCCGCGCCCGGGCCGGTCATGGGTTCTGTTTTTGGCAATTTGTTTGCGGGCAATCGCCCCGAAAACTTGGGCGCAGTGGCGGGTCAACTTCGCCCCTGTCCCAACAGTCCCAATTGCGTCAGCAGCCAAACCCCAATCACGGATTTGCAACATACGATCGCCCCGCTCCAGATTATGGGCGATGCTGATCATGTCTTTGCGGCCCTGACCGAGTTGGTGAAAGCGACGGAACGCACCACCGTGATTACTGAATCGCCCGATTATCTCTACGCAGAATTCGCCACACCGCTGCTGGGGTTTGTGGATGATGTGGAATTTTTGCTGGATGGAGAAACCAATCAAATTCAGGTGCGATCAGCTTCGCGATTGGGAGAATCAGACTTGGGACTCAATCGCCAGCGCATCGAAACCCTGCGGGCCCAATTGACTCAAAAGCTGGCTTTGGAACAGGCAGCATTGATCCCCACGCCCTCGAATTCAACTCCTGAGAATTCAACTCCTGAGAGTTAATTTCTTGATCATTCAGCCCCTGAATGAGTTTTCTAAACCCATGGGCGAATTCATGCCCTAGATTAGTCCCCTGATTCCTGAAAACAGAACCATTGCAGAGGATTGCAACAGACCGAACCTATGGGTGCATCGGCCACAAAGCAAGACACGATCGCCGCGATCGCCACGGCAATTGTGCCGCAACAGGGCAGCGTTGGCATTGTGCGGATGTCGGGGCCCGAGTCCTGGGCGATCGCCCGGCGAATTTTTCGGGCCCCTGGCTCCCAACCCTGGGAAAGCCACCGAATTTTGTATGGCTATTTGCACAATCCCCAAACGGGCGAAACCGTTGACGAAGCCCTGTTGCTGCTGATGGCGGCTCCGCGCACCTACACCCGCGAGGACGTGGTGGAACTCCACTGCCACGGAGGAATGATGGTGGTGCAACAAACGCTACAGCTCTGTTTGCAGCAGGGGGCGCGTCTGGGGCAACCGGGGGAATTTACGCTGCGGGCGTTTTTGAATGGGCGGATTGACCTGACCCAGGCGGAAAGCGTCGCGGACTTGGTGGGGGCCCAGTCACCCCAGGCGGCCCAGGCGGCCTTGGCGGGGGTGCAAGGGAAGCTGGCCCGGCCGATTCGCGATTTGCGATCGAGCTGTATGGACTGGTTGGCGGAAATTGAGGCCCGCATTGATTTTGAAGATGATCTACCGCAGCTGGATTTGCCCGCCGTGACGGCGGCCCTGCAAACCATCGCTACCCAGATCGATCGCTGGTTGGCCACGGCCGATCGGGGTGAGCTGTTGCGCAGTGGATTGAAGGTGGCGATCGTCGGGCGACCGAACGCGGGCAAGTCCAGCCTGTTGAACGCCTGGAGCCGGAGCGATCGGGCGATCGTCACGGAGTTGCCGGGAACCACACGGGACGTGGTGGAATCGCGGCTGGTGGTGGGCGGCATCCCAATCCAAGTGCTGGATACGGCGGGGATTCGGGAAACCGATGACCTGGTGGAAAAAATTGGAGTGGAGCGATCGCGGGCCGCGGCTCGATCGGCGGATCTGCTGCTGTTGGTGATCGAAGCGCCCCGGGGCTGGACGGGGGGCGATCGAGCCATCTATGAGCAAATCCGCGCCGCCGACCCCGATCGACCTCTGCCGCCGACCATTTTGGTGGTGAACAAAATCGATTTGGTGGCTCCGGAAACGATTTCGTCTCTGTTGCCCCAGGATTTTGCCCAGGTGGTTTACACGGCGGCGGCAGAAGGGCGCGGCATTGACGATTTGGAGCAGGCGATTTTGCAAATTGCCCGATCGGGCCGGGTGCAGGCAGCGGATTTGGATGTGGCGATTAATCAGCGGCAAGCGGCGGCCCTGCTGCGGGCCCAACAGGCGATCGGACGGGTCTGCGAAACCATGGATCAACAATTGCCCCTGGATTTTTGGACGATCGACCTGCGGGACGCGATTCAAGCCCTGGGGGAAATCACCGGCGAAGAGGTCACAGAATCCGTGCTCGATCGAATTTTCAGCCGCTTTTGTATTGGCAAATAATCAACCCACAGAAACCCCTAGGGGCCGTCGATCAAAACCGGTCAACCCCGTAGGGGCGTACCGCTGTACGCCCCTACCCGACCTTGCGCTTGTATCGATCATGCCTTGACGGTTGGCCGAGTCAAAATTATGCCAATCGGAATGGATTGAAACCGGCCAAACCTTTGAGGGCGTACGGCGGTACGCCCCTACCCAGACTTTGATCCGCCGATCGCCCCTAGCAACTGCCCACTTGCAAGCCGTCGGGCAACTCCAGCGTATCGCCCAGGGTCGCGCCGTTGTGGTAAGCCGCCAGCAAGACTTCACTGGTTTTGCCCCAGGCGATCGCCCCGGTGGCATCCAGCCCGATCGCCCCCAAATCGCGACCCCGATCGGCCGCCTCCGCCATCGACTTTTCAAAGGCCGCTGCCAGGCCCAAGCCGTCATCCACCCGGATCACAATCTTGGCCGCCAAGCATTCGTCCAAAATGTCTTCGCCAATACCGGTGCAGCTCACGCCCGCGCGGGCCGTGGCATAGTTGCCCGCTGGGGTGGCGGAGTCACTGACCCGGCCAATGCGCTCAAAGCCTTTGCCTCCGGTGGAAGTGCCGGCCGCCACGCGCCCTTGCTGATCCAGTGCTACTACCCCGATCGTGCCGCGGCCCGCCGAGTCCGATCGCGCACCGGCTTCGACTTCGGCGATCGTGGAAGCCATCGATCGCTTGCTGAAGTTGTCCTTGCGCTCCTCGATCCACTCGTTCAGCCGCAAATCCGTGAGCGGGTTATAGATCGGCAGGGCTAGTTCTCGCGCCAACTCCGCCGACCCCACATCCGACAACACCCGATCGCTCTGGGTTTGTAAAAAGGCCGCCAGTTCGATCGGGTTTTGGATCCGCGACACATTAATCGTGCCGCTGAACCGTTGAGCGCTGCCATCCATCAGGGATGCGCTCATGCGAATTTGCCCATCGGACTGCAACACCGACCCCGTACCCGCATTGAAGCGCGGTTCATCTTCCAACAACCGACAGCCCAGCACCACCGCTTCCTGGGCGCTGGCTCCGGCCAACAAACGTTCATAGACCTGTTCCACAATGCCGGACAGCAGCGCCCGCACCGCAGCCACGCCCCCTTTGCCCTGGAGCGAGCTGCCCGCACCGCCGTGGATGATCAATTTGGGTTGGGTATTGGGTTGTGTAGATGCTTGACTCATGGCGGGTGATCGAAAGGGCGATCGCAAAAAGACCGCCTCAGATTGTCCGGCTTTGGGGGAGGCTTGTCCAGGGCATCGGAAGAGGGCGAAAGCCTTAGAGAATCCATGAAACGGGTCGATCGGGATTTGCTAAGCCTTGACCCGATGCCAACCAAACACCGACCCGATCCCGATCGCGACGGGACTAGGGGGTAAGAAGGGAACCATTCAAGTATCAATTTTGACGAGCCAGCCGCCGCCTTGGCCCGCAACGCCTCTTCGTTCTAATTCGGGGATCTTGCTCGTTCTCCAGCCAAGCAGGCTACAAATGTTCCAGAATCAGCGATTCTGAGGATTCAAGGCTAAGGTAGGGGGTGATCGCGGCGACTCTCACTCAATTACTGATCTCAAGCATCATCAATTCATAGCAATCCAGCGATCTGAGTAGATCTAAGGAGGTTTAAGGAGATCCGAGAAGATTTCAGGAGATCCGAGAAACTTCAAAGAGATCTGAGCGGATCAACGAAGCAATGATTTAGCACCTGACCGGCCCGGCCATCCCCATGACCATCCGCCCACCGTCGCCTGCGTTCCATGTTGGCTCAACCCTTGCTTAAAACCATTACGAAATGGATTCGCCTCCTGAATCGGTTATGGGCCGGGTCAGTGTTGCTGTCTTGGCGCGATGGGACAGCGATCGCCCTGTTGGTGGCGGTGGTGGTGGTGATGGTGCGGGGGTTGGGCTGGATGCAGGGGACAGAGTGGGCGGCGTTTGATTTGCTGGTGCGGTGGCGGCCGGCCCGTTTGGAGCAACGGGTGGTGTTGGTGGTGGTGACGGAAGCGGACTTGCGCTTGTTTCGGCAATGGCCCCTGTCCGATGAAAAGTTGGCGGACTTGCTGGAAACGTTGGAAGAGTATGAACCCCGGATGATTGGGCTGGATTTGGTGCGGGATTTTCCCATGCCCCCGGGCAACGATCGCCTGGAAAAGTTGCTGCGCCAGTCCGATCGCCTGGTGGGGATCCGCAAGGTCAGTGGCGAGGGCATCGCGCCGCCCCCGGCCCTCATCCACAAACCTGGGGCGATCGCCGCGTCGGATTTGCTGCTGGATCCCGATCGCAAAGTCCGGCGGGCGATTTTGTCCTTGGCTGACCAACAGGATCAAGCGGTCTTTGGTTTGGGAACCCAATTGGCGCTGAACTATCTGGAGCGCCAACCCAACCCGATCACGTTGGAAGCCCTTGATGAAGAAGCGGGCCTCTATCAACTGGGTCGCGCCACCATCGCCCCCTTCCAGGGCAATGACGGAGCCTATGTGGGGGCGATCGATGATGGCTATCAACTGCTGTTGGACTATCGCGGCTTGGCCTGTCCCACCGACAGCCAGCGCAATTGCGGGTTCCAGGTTTATTCGGCCAATGATGTTTTGAATCGACGAGTGCCCCTGGATGCCCTCTACGATCGACTGGTGCTGGTGGGAGTCACGGCGGAAAGTCTGGGCGATCGGTTCTATACCCCCTACAGCGACACAGACCAGGGCCCGCAACTGACCTCCGGCGTGGAAATCCATGCCACGATCGCCAGTCAACTGCTGTCGGCGGCGATCGACGGCTGGCCCCTCCTTCAGGTTTGGAGCGACTCCTGGGAAATGGGCTGGATTGTGTTGTGGACCGTGGGGGGCACGCTGCTGGGCTGGACCCTACGCCAACCGTTGCTGTTGTTTGCCATGACGGCCTTGGGCATCGTGGCCATTCTGGCGGCCGCTTGGCAAGCGTTGCAATGGATGGTTTGGATTCCGCTAGTGCCACCGGTTTTGGGGCTGGTGGGCGGTTCCTTTGGGGCCTCGTTGGGGTTGGCGGCCAAGGAACGGCGCGATCGACAAACCATCACCGAGCTGTTTGAGCGCTACGTTACACCGCAGGTGGCCCAGGTGATTTGGCAAAGCCGCCACCAAATTGTGCGGCGCGGGGAATTCATTGGGCAGATTTTGCCAGCCACGGTCATGTTTGCGGATTTAGTGGGGTTCACGTCGATCGCGGAATCCAACCCACCGGAAATTATCTTTCCCTGGCTGAATGAATATATGCAGTCCATGACCCAAAGCGTGCTCGATCGCAACGGCATCGTGAACAAGTTCATTGGCGACGCAATCATGGCCCTGTTTGGCGTACCGGTTCCCCAATCGCGCGATCACCAGGTGGGTGACGATGCGATCGCCGCCGTCACCTGTGCCGTGGAGATGGGTCAACGGCTCCAGCGCTTAAATCAACAGTGGCGCGATCGGGGCCGCCCCACCGCCGCCATCCGAATTGGCATCGCTTCGGGCCCCGTGATGAGTGGTTGCATTGGCAATGTCCGCCGGTTGGAATACACCGTTATTGGGGACACTGTGAACATAGCCGCCCGACTGGAAAGTTATGACAAGTCCTTTGATGGGGGGCTTTGTCGCATTTTCATTGAAGAAGAAACCTATCGCCATGTGCGCGACCGCTTTCCCACCCGCTTCATTGGCCCAGTTACCCTTAAGGGGCGAGAACGGGCCACAAATATCTATCAAGTGCTGTTACCTTTGCAGCCAGATGATCTCAACAAAACCCCTTAGAATGCTCGCTGCAACCCCTGCTTTCCCACATTCTGGAAGAGCAAGGTTAAACCGGCCCCATCGGCCCAAGAATGGAAAAAGACTCGCATCACCCGGTCGGCAGGTTTTGAAAATGGTGCGGGTGAAAGTGGTGTGGGATCGGTCAATCTCGATCCATCCTGTTCCAGCTCTCTTAGCTCAGGCTATCCCAGTCTCCCATGGGACTTTTGGGCAAACACCAGCATTATTCAGCCATTTCTGAAGTATTTTAGAACCACTTTTCAAGTTATTTTGCCGACCGGCTCTTGGGTGATTTTTTCTAGTCATTTTCTTTAGTCATTTTTTAAAGTCATTTTGCTGCTTTTTTCAAAATTCCTTTTCCAATCCACTTCAAAACCCACTTCCTAAGCGCATCCCGTGGCAATGGCCCAATCCCGATCGCCCACTCAGCCACTGATTGATTAGCTTGCTCGGTCACCGATCGCAGGGGCCCCGGAGCTAAACCGGCTCGATCGACCGTCGGCCCAGCGGCCACCAGCCCCTTGATCCAGACCTCAGACGAAATATGAAAGGGTGCAATTCTCATTCATCACCTAAAATGTGACCTTGTTCAACACCAAGCAAGAAGGGGCGAATATCTTTGGAGGAATACCCTTGAGCAAAGATATTCCTCCAAAGATCTTTGTTATGCCATCACTTTGATCACAGCATTGCATCCGGTCTGCTCGATGACGAATGGCCAAGATTTTTTCTGTTGATTGCCGATGGGTTGCCTATTGATTGCCTATCAATCGCCCATTGCCTGTGTGTTAGTGGCCTGTGTGTTAATTGCCTGTTCATGACCTGCTAGCGACCTGTTGACGACCTACCTGTTGACGACCTGTCAATCACCTGTTAATCCCCCGTTGATGCCTATCAATTCCCCGTTGACTACTGGGCAATCGCCCGTGGATCGGATAGCGATCCCCGTTGATTGCCCTCGATCGCCCAGTTGATC